>CAZCXB010000249.1:0-2416 GCA_964502485.1 uncultured Muribaculaceae bacterium
AAAAATTAGGGTTTGTTTATATTGGACAAGGTTATCATCCATGGGGTGATGAATCAAGAATTTATCAAATTAAGTTATTGTAAGAGAATTATAAGTGGTTAAAACAAAAGAGGATGAAAAGATTTGCATTAATAATACTAGCTATTGCATTAATCTCTATTAACGGAAAATCTCTCAATGCAGGGGATATTATACGGGGAAGAGTCTTTGATCAAAATGGCGCAGGATTGCAAGGTGTTGTTGTTTCAGATGGGTTTGACTTAGTAAAGACAGGTTTAGATGGTGGTTTTGCTATTGAGAGGAGTGAAAGGTCGAAATTTATATTTGTCTCTACTCCTTCAGGATATGAGCATATAGGTGATTTCTATCAAAGAGCCGATAAAGATAATTTGCTTTTTCCTCTTGAAAAGGTGAATAACCAATCAAAAACCTTTATTCACACCGGAGATACAGAGGAGTCGGTACACAAAGATTGGATGGACATTTTTAAAGATTATATAACCGTCAACAAACCGTCTTTTGTGCTTTTTAACGGAGATATCTGTTACGAACCGGGAATGAGACTCCATGCCGGGATATTTACAAAGGAGAGGCTTGGGGTTAGAGTTGTCTATACAGTCGGGAATCATGATTTGGTCGATGGGGAGTATGGCGAGCAACTTTTCGAGGATCTCTTTGGCCCTGCCTGGTATTCATTCAATGTTGGCGGAGTTCATTTTGTAAGCTTGCCGGTAATCCAGGGAGACAGAAAGACAGGATATACACAGGACCAAATATTTAATTGGTTAAGGAGAGATTTGGATCTTCTTCCCATAGGTACACCTGTGGTAATATTCAACCATCACCTATGGGGTTTTGCCGAGAAGTTCAATCTTAAAACAGCTAACCAACAACTGAATTTAGGAGATTACAACCTTAAGGCGTATATGCATGCCCACTACCATACTAATCTATATCACAAAACAGAGGAAGGAGTTGCTGTTATTGCCAGTATGTCTCCCAATAAGGGGGGTAAAGACCATAGCCCTTCCTCGTTCCGGATTGTTGAATTCGATAATAAGGGTAACCTTACTACCACATTGAGATATTCACCCATAAGAAGACATATTGCTGCAAACGCTCTCCCAATGCAGGGAGATAAGATAAAGATAGTAGCATCTGTTTATGACACATCAACAGACACCGATAATATCACAGTGAATGGAATACCACTAACCAGAAACAGCAATTTTAACTGGAGTGGCATTATAAAAAAGGAGAATCAAGGGGACAATCTCATTCTAAGAAGTTTCTTTTCAAACGGATCTGTAGTTTTCACTCCATTACATCTGCACGATATTCAATCTTTACCTAAAGTTGAATGGGTAACAAATATGGGTGGCAATATTATGATGACATCTCCTCTTGTAGCAGGAGATCTGGTTTTAACAGCTGTGATTGATGACGATATGGCAATTAACAGCTCTATCTATGCAGTAAACAAATCCAACGGAGAGATTGTTTGGAGGTTTATGACAAAGAATTCGGTTAAAAACAGTATGTATCTATATAACGGTGCTGTATATGCAGCTGATGTAGAGGGGAATGTTTATGCAATTGATGTAAAAACAGGTATTCAAAAATGGACTAGACCCCTAAAACACAATGCCATTCAATATGGATATAACCAAGGTGTTGTAGTGAGCAAAGGAGTTCTTTTTGCTGGACAGGGGTACTATCTCACCGCCATGGATGCAGAGAGCGGAGAGATACTATGGGTAAACAGCCATTGGAGAGGAGATGTTGCAACTGTCTCTTCGCCTGTTGTGGACGAAGAGAGCGGGGTGCTATTGACAGCTGCATACTGGACAGGACGTTTTGCACACAATGTAAAGACAGGTGAGTTACTTTGGGAGAAGAGGGACTCTGATACACGCTATTGCGATAACTCACCGGCATTATTCAATGGAAAGTTCTTTTATGCGTCTCCTTCGTATATAACAGAAGTTGACCCTTTTAGCGGGGAGGAGCTGCTTAAACATAGGATAGATTACCGAATAAACAGTAATTCAAAACCATTTGTGTCAGAGAGATATTACATAACGGGAACAACCGACAAGGGGGTTGTCGCATTTGATCGTACAAATAGTTATAAAGAGATGTGGAACTTTAAAACAAATCCTGCACTTTTTTATACGGCACCTTATACAAAAGATTTTCAGATGACAGTTGACGGAGGTGTTGCTGTAAAAATGGTGGATGACATCAACGGGAATGTTTACTTTGGGGCTAATGATGGGTTTATCTATTGCGTAGATTTAAGATCCGGAAGATTCATCTGGAGGTTTAATGTTGGCACTCCGGTTTTGGGAAATCTCACCATTGACAATGATACGCTCTATGTTGCAGATTTTGGAGGGAATATTTGGTCTATAGC
>CAZCXB010000250.1:0-2402 GCA_964502485.1 uncultured Muribaculaceae bacterium
CCCAGGTTGTTGAGTTGAATCCACAGGTAAGTTCAATCGTTCTTTTGAGATCGTGAAGTCCGGAGATTGTGGGCTCAGTTACAACTAAAATGGTATCTGTTCCTGTAATTGAAGATATAACTGAGCACCCTATTCCCGGAGGACCGTCAATAATAGTTATATCAATTTTATATTCATCTGCTATCTTCTTTGCCCTATCCCTTACTATATTAACAAGTTTACCCGAGTTCTCCTCTCCGGGAGCTAAGCGTCCATAAACCATATGACCTTTGCGAAACGGACCGGAGTACATACGGCTTTTGTCGTTATCTGTCATTATAATTGCGTTTGCCGGGCAGACTCTTGTGCAGAGTTTGCAACCGTCACACGAAATCTCATCAATTGTCACTCTCTTAAGAGCAGAATCCGGTTCTTTTGCTTTGAAGTGGATTGCATCAAAAGAGCAATAGTCAATGCAAAGAGCGCAGTTTGTACAAAGGTTATAATCTATAGAGGCTTTTTGCCCGGCGATATAAACCTGCTCATTATCATTTACTGGGTCAAATATTAGATAGAGATTTGCTGCATCAACATCACAATCTGCAAGAACTACTCTCTCTTGCAGAGTGGCAAAGGCTGCGCTTATACTGCTCTTTCCTGTCCCCCCTTTACCGCTGATTACTGCTATTTCCATATCTGTGAATTGAGTAAATTGTATTGTACATCTCCATAAAAAGGGCTCTCCACTCCGGTTTGTGCTTTACCAATAGTTCTCCTTTTGAGTATAGTGATGCAATCTCTCTGTCAAATGGGATCTCTAAAAGAATAGGAATTTTTTGTTGAGCCAGATATGAATATATTTTATCATCTCCCATACCTGCTCTGTTTATGATTACGCCATAACTCTTGTTCATCGTTTTCAAAGTCTCAACAGATTGTATGAGATCACTCAAGCCGAATGGTGTAGGTTCGGTAACTAAGATTACAAAACCGGCTGTAGCAACTGTCTGGATAAAAGGGCAAGAGGTCCCGGGTGGTGAATCCATAATTACAATACCATCTTCTCCTGCGGCTTTAACTGCTGCTTTTATCACCGGAACAGGAGAGTAGACCCCTACTCTGCCCCTGGCTTCGATAATTGAAGAGTTGGGGCCTGTAATAAATCTGCTTATGACCCCCAAAGATCTCTCTTTTGTAGTTATTGCATCCGATTGGCAAGCGTACGAACAGGCACCGCAACCGTGACAAAGATCTTCAATTACCCTAATTGTCTTAATCCCCTCCAGCAAGAAGATGGCATTATAGGAGCAGTACTCCCTGCATCTGCCACAATAGATACAGTTACTCTCATCAATTACCGGAACGCTCTGTTTTACATCATAGATCTCTTTACCACCGTAATGTTCGTTGAAATTAGCCGCTGATGCATCTTTATAAAAGAGCAAATCATCTGGCTCCTCTGCATCACAATCTACCAGAACAATTGCCTCATCGAGTTGATAAAGAGTATGAAAAAGATTTGTCGATATTAGTGTTTTTCCTGTTCCCCCTTTTCCGCTTGCAACTGCAATTTTAATCTTTTGATTAATGATCGCAGGCATTAGCTCCGGTTATAAGAGAATTACTGATCCAATCTGAGACAAGATTCTTAGGGCTTTTTGGCTGTGCGCCCATATTTACCTTAATATTATTGGCTTGGAAAAGAGTTATTGCTTTTTGTCCGATTCCTCCTGCAATAATTTCAGTAACACCCTGCTCTGCCAGCCAGGCGGGTAAAAGTCCAGGTTCGTGAGGCGGAGGAGTTACAAGTCTTTCTGAGGTTATTACATTCTCAACAACATCTATGATTGCAAATTGCTGGCAATGGCCAAAGTGAGAACAGAGAACTCCGTTTTCTAACGGAATGGCAATTTTATTTTTCATTTTAGTATTATTTAGTGATTTAAAATATTAATAATCTCAGTGATTGTCTTATCTGTATCTTTTAACACTATAAGCTGGATTTGTAGAGCATCAAAGATAGATTTCACTTTAGCCCCAAACTCTCCTGACACTACCTGTTTAACCCCTTTTGAGGCTACGGTATTAACAGATGCAGGGCCTGCTCCCTCTATGTTATCTTTATTAGTGTTGGGAACAAACTCAATTGATTTTGTCTCTTTATCGTAAATCACAAAATGTGAACAACGGCCAAAACGGCTGTCTAGTTTAGAATCAGGACTGTTTCCTGTAGATGTTATTGCAACTTTCATATTATTTATTAATTATCACTGTTTTGTTCAATTCTGCCGGAACCACAAAGGGGGCATTCATCAATCTTTTGCTCTTTTTGAGGGTGGTTAAAATAACATCCGCAACAGTTACAGGTATACCACTCACTATCATAGTATACCTTGCCTCCTTCGAACACTATTGTCTTACCC
>CAZCXB010000251.1:0-2379 GCA_964502485.1 uncultured Muribaculaceae bacterium
ACAAAATAATTACATACCAAAATTTTATGACAGCAATCAAAACATTTATCTACAGTATCCGCTTCCATCAAAACAGTGCGTACAAATAGACTCCTTTGGGAGTCCGATTGCCTTGACAAGTGTATCTATTGTGTTAAACCGTAAGCTCGATAATCCGAGATCATCTTTAATGTATGAGACCATATCCTGATACTCTTTAGTTGAAGGGTTGGAGTATTTCTCTGTACTTTTATCATGAGATCCCTCTTTTTGAAGAATATACCTTCTGGTAATCAATTCAAGCGGAGATCTGGATGCCGAGAAGTTAAGAAATTCGCATGGAAAGACCAATGGAGGGCAACTTATTCTGATATGTATCTCTTTTGCTCCAAAGCCAATCAGTGTCTGAGCATTGTCTTTAAGTTGAGTCCCTCTGACGATTGAGTCGTCACAAAATGCAACTCTTTTCTCTCTTAGGAGGCTCTTATTGGGTATAAGTTTCATCCGGGCAACAAGGTCTCTTATGGATTGATCGGATGGCATAAAGCTCCTTGGCCAAGTAGGTGTATATTTTACGATTGCATTTCTGTACGGTATCTTTTTCCCTGCAGCAAAACCTATGGCCATACAGGTTCCTGAGTCCGGTATTGCAGAGGAGACATCAAGCTCTGTATCATCTGTCTCTCCAAGAGAGTGTCCAAGAGCAAACCTTACATCATCTACATTTATCTTCTCGTAAATGCTTGTCGGATATCCATAGTAAATCCATAAGAATGAGCATATCTGCAATCTTTTTCCTGGTTTTGCCAACTGCTCGTAACCATCTGCGGTTATCTTCACAACCTCACCGGGGCCAAGGTAGTACTCCTCTTCATAATCGAGATTAGAGAAACAACATGTCTCGGAAGCCACAGAGAGAGCCCCATCTTTCTTACCCAAAATGAGTGGCGTTCTTCCAAATTTATCCCTTACTGCTATAATGCCACTCTCGGTAAGCAGAAGAAAAGAGCAGGAGCCCTCAATTCTCTCACCGGCAATCGCAATTCCCTCTTCAAAGCTTTTTCCTTCGGTAATCAGCAGAGCTGTAAGCTCAGTAGGGTTTGTTGCCCCGGAGCTGAGCTCTGTAAAATTTCGTCCTTGAGATAAGAGCTCTTTTTCTAATTCCGAGATGTTGTTAATCTTTCCAACAGTTACTATAGCAAATTTTCCAAGATGAGAGTTAAGAATTATAGGTTGAGGATCTGTATCGCTTATAACACCGATACCTGACAGACCATCAAACTTGCTCAAATCGTCTTCGAATTTTGCCCTGAAGTGAGTGTTTTCCAAGTTATGAATAGATCTTGCAAAGTTGCCGTTTTTGTTTAAAGTTGCCAACCCACCCCTCCTTGTTCCTAGGTGAGAGTGATAGTCGGTTCCGTAAAACAGATCTGTAATGCATTTTTTCTTTGAAATTACTCCAAACAGGCCGCCCATAATATGATTATTTTAAAAGTCGGGCACAAAAGTATAATTTTTTCCAGTTACCTTTGTTTCATATTATGAACATTAATTCTATGACCAATATTATCTATCTCATTATCCATATATTATTTGCTTTAGGGTTGTTCATATCTATAAAATTTATAAGTATAAAGGGACTTGACAAATATTTGGCAATTACGATTAATTATGCTTTTGCAATGGTTTTTACCGGAATTGACCTTTATCTAAGTGATGCAATTCCTGATTACTCATCAAAGCTGATATTACCATCACTTTTTGTAGGAGTGCTCTTTGTAACAAGTTTTGTAGCTATGACATTCTCTGCTGAGAGGGCAGGAATAGGATTGACAACTGCCTTTAATAAAATGTCGGTAATTATATCTGTCTCAATAGGAGTTCTCTATTTAGGTCAGGAAGATGGCCTTTTTCTTAAAATAGGGGGGATTATAATTGCTCTAACATCATTCTATCTTATTCTTTACAAGAGATCGGAGAGGCGGATCAAAGGGGCTTTTAAATTACCACTTATTGTCTTTTTTCTTTCCGGTTCCATTGATAGCTCGATGGAGCTAACTAAAACTTTTATTATCTCAGAATCTTCTGAGGGAGAGCTCTTCCTATTCGGAGTCTTTGTTACTGCGGCAATATGTGGTACTGTTGCATATATTGTTAGTAGAAAACGAGTGAGAGAATCTCATAATAAGGGCTCTAACTTCCCCAAAACATTAATATACGGATCTATGTTAGGTCTTTTCAATTTCTTAACATCAAAGATGGTACTTGTAAACGTAGGTCTTATGGGAGGGTCAGTTGTCTTTCCTGTCCATAACGCCTCTGTTGTTATGTTTACATCACTTATCGGAGTCTATTTTTTCAAAGAGAGATTTACCCGAAGGCAGTGGTATGGAGTACTAT
>CAZCXB010000252.1:0-2377 GCA_964502485.1 uncultured Muribaculaceae bacterium
ATGAAAAATAGATTAATAATAGTTATTCCACTGGTTTTGTTGCTTATTATAGCATCATGTGTAAAGGACCTTGTCTTTGAAGGCCCTGCCAGTATATCAAATGTTACAGCCAATCCGGCAGCTCCAAAATCTACCGAGACAGTTACTGTTACGGCTAAGATTACCGATCTTAAAGGCATATCATCGGTTAATTTAAAGTATAAGACATCAGCTTCAAGCTCTTTTACCTCAGTTGCAATGACTGCAGGTTCTAACTTTATCTATAGCGGTACCATCCCTGTTCATCCGCTTAATGCTGTAGTTGAGTACTATATAGAAGCAACCAACCAAGACGGCCTTATCTCAAAGTATCCTGTAAACGCCCCTACTCAATCTGCAAGCTATACTGTTGGGGCATCAACTGTGATAAGCCTCTTTATCAATGAGGTATTTGCAGATGGTACAAAGGATAATACCAACCCGGACTGGGTAGAGATCTATAATAACTCAGAAATCCCTGTAAACTTAGCCGGATATAAGTTTTATGATGGAGGAAACTGGACCACAAAACCAAAAAGAGTTCTGGGAAATCTCACGATACCTGCAAAAGGGTTTCTTGTTATCTCAACCGAGTATAACGAAGAGGCTGTTCAGTTTGGCTTAAGTACAGGAGGTGATGCAATATATCTGGATAACCCTTCTGATGTACGTGTTGCAGAGCTTGATTTTAATACAATAGCACTTTCGGGAGCAAAATCTTACGGGCGCAAACCTGATGGGTCAAATAATCTGGTGATATTTAATAACCCTACCAAAGGGACATCAAACAATAACGCCAACTAATAAATTTATCCTAAAAACTACTATTATGAGTAAGGAAGAGCTGAAAATTGGAGAGATATCAAAGCCAAGATTTGAGTACCGGACTTTCGGTCAGAATTTTGACAAGGCTGCAGCAAGAATGGCTCGTCTCTCTGTTCCCGTTCCCGAGAAGGTGTGGGAGAGAACCAGCACAGAGATATACATCGTATCCCGAACAAATGATATCAACAATACAAAGATTCGTGACGGAAAGATGGATATAAAGACATTTGTAAAGAGTGTTGACGGACTGGAGCAGTGGAACCCTTTAATGAAGGGAGAGTTTCCTATCTCTGCAGAGATTCTCAAAAGAGAGGTATTTCCTGCTTTTCAGGTAGATATGCCTGAATTAGACAGAGATATCTATACTTATGAGCAGTTTATGGAGATAATCGAGAGTCATCCCGATCTTCAGGCAGTTAGAGTTTATAAACAACGTTTCGGGTATATGGTAAACAACACTATTTGCGAAACTGGAGTTGTTCTCATTAATGGTGCAAAACTAATGACAATAAATTCGGAATCAACCGAAGTTGAAGATATCATTAAAACCGTTAAAGATGTTGGACTGGATGGGGTAGAGAACATTAACTATCTTCAGGCGATCAAACGGGTAATAGGAATGATAAATAAACCCTTAGCAAACGAATAGTATGGCACAGGAGATTGAACGAAAATTCCTTGTGAAATCGGATGATTTCAAAAAGGTGGCCTCCAAGGAGACCAGAATTACTCAGGGATACCTCTCATCTGTTCCGGAGAGGACAGTAAGGGTGAGAGTAAAGGGCAAATCGGGGTATATCACAATAAAAGGTATTGGTAGTGCCAGCGGAGCCTCAAGGTATGAGTGGGAGAGAGAGATTCCTGTTTCTGATGTTGAAGAGTTGTTAAAGATTTGTGAACCGGGTGTTATTGACAAAACACGTTATGAGGTAAAATCCGGAGAGCACACCTTTGAGGTTGATGAATTCTATGGAGAGAACCAGGGTCTTATTGTAGCAGAGGTAGAGCTGATCTCAGAAGATCAGGAGTTCATAAGGCCAGATTGGATTGGAGAGGAGGTAACAGGTGATTCAAAGTATTATAACTCAATGCTGATGAAGCATCCGTACACTAAATGGTAAAACATGCATGAGAATCCGCCCGGAGGTTCTTACGCACTTTCGGGCGGATAATTTGTTTTTAATTAATTATTAAACTGACTAAAGATGAGTTTTGCAGAGAAGCCGCACGATATTCTTGATATGAATAATTATCGTGTAGAGAAGTTAAAGAAGAGTGAAAAGGTGGGATTCGAGAAGTGGATGGAGCTTGCCGGAGCCCCTTTGGCAATCCTGGTCTTTCTTGGGATCTACTTTTTTCTCGACATCTCGTTCCTTAACGATATTAGTCCTGACCTTTTAGGAAAAGAGTCACTAAAGAGGTTTAATGAACTTGGAACCGAGAACTTTTCACGTATAAACTATGCAATGCTTGCAATCTTTGCTGCCTCCATAGTCTTATGGATAACAGAGGCAATACCCAACTATCTCACCTC
>CAZCXB010000253.1:0-2364 GCA_964502485.1 uncultured Muribaculaceae bacterium
AATCAATTATTTTGCTTGCTTTTTATTATCTTTGTGCGCTAAAATCAAAAACATGATCACTAAAGAGCTATTATCTCCAAAAAGCATAGTTGTAGTTGGGGGTTCCGACGATACACAGAAACCGGGAGGAAGTGTACTAAGAAATCTTATTACAACAGGATATAAAGGCAAATTATATGTCGTAAACCCTAAGAGTGAGTTTGTACAAGGGATTCGGTGTTATAAATCGGCAGATGAACTACCACAGACAGATCTTGCTATTCTTGCAATCCCCGCTTCAATGTGTCCTCAGACACTAACTACCCTCTGCACAAAAAAGTCATGCAAGGCTATTATAATTTTCTCTGCCGGCTTTCATGAAGATGGTCCGGAGGGGGCTCTTCTCGAGAAAGAGGTTAAAGAGATTGCAGACAAGGCAGGTGCAACTCTTATAGGTCCTAACTGTATCGGAGTTCTTACACCTGCATACTCAGGAGTATTTACTCAGCCTATTCCGGCACTTAATCCATCAGGAGTTGATATAATATCAGGTTCGGGAGCAACAGCTGTCTTTATTATTGAAGCATCTATGCAGCTTGGTCTGCCATTTTCTTCGGTATACTCAGTTGGTAACAGCGCTCAGACCGGAGTTGAAGATATTCTTGAACATCTCGATTTGACATATATTCACGGTAAAAGCTCTCCTGTTAAACTACTGTATATAGAGAGTATAAATAAACCGGATAAGTTGTTAAAACACTCCAGATCTTTAATAAAAAAAGGGGCATCAATTGCTGCCATTAAATCGGGATATAGCGAAGCAGGAAGCAGGGCTGCATCTTCTCACACCGGTGCACTTGCAAACCCGGATACGGCAATTACTGCTCTTTTTAAGAAAGCGGGAATAATAAGGTGTTACAGCAGAGAGGAGCTTGCTACAGTGGCATCTGTTCTAATGTATCCAAGACCTGGTGGTAACAAAGTAGCGATTGTTACCCATGCAGGAGGTCCCGCAGTTATGCTTACAGATGTTTTATCGGCAAATGGTATTAAGATCCCTGAATTCACAGGGGATAAAGCAGACGAACTGCTTTCCAAACTATATCCCGGATCATCTGTATCAAATCCTGTAGATTTTCTCGCAACAGGAACTTCCGATCAGCTATCCCATATAATTGATGCTTGTGAAAACGACTTTACTGCTGACTCTATTGCCGTTATCTTTGGATCTCCGGGGCTTACAACTGTATATGATGTTTACGACAACCTCTTATCCAGGATTAAAAAAGCAAAAAAACCGATCTACCCTATTCTTCCTTCAATAGTAAATGTAAAAGATGAGATAAAGTTATTCCACTCAAAAGGTGGAATCTCATTCCCGGACGAAGTGGTGTTTGGCTCTGCTCTGGCTAAGGTTCTTAATAATAAAACCGATTTTTATGACTCCGAGTTACCTCCGGTTGACAATAAATTGATAAGATCAGTGATAGAGAGTTGTAGCGACGGGTATCTATCTCCTGATATGGTACAGAAGCTTTTAGATGCTGCAGGGATAAACAGGGCAAAAGAGGCAATTGCAAAAGATTTGAAAGAGGCTTTAAAAATGTCCAAAGAGATTGGTTTCCCGCTTGTAATGAAGGTTATAGGTCCCATTCATAAATCTGATGTAGGTGGTGTTGCACTAAATGTTTCAGACGAAGAGACTCTAACTTTAGAGTTTAACAGAATGATCAAGATAGATGGGACAACTTCAATTCTTCTTCAGCCAATGTTATCAGGAATACAGCTCTTTATCGGAGCAAAAAGGGAGGAGAAATTCGGACACCTAATAATGTGTGGTCTTGGAGGTATATTTGTTGAAGCACTCAATGATATAAGTGTCTCATTAAATCCGGTATCCAAAGCCGAAGCAGACGAGATGGTAAAATCTCTGAGGAGTTACAAAATAATTGAAGGCACCAGAGGTCAGGAGGGGGTAAATCAGTTTCTATTTTGCGATTCAATAAGAAGAGTTTCTGCTTTGTGCAATGCAACACCTGAGATCTTTGAGATGGACCTCAATCCCCTTTTAGGGAATTCAAAAAGTGTTGTGGCAGTTGATGCAAGAATCAGGATAGTAAAAGATTACAGCAAATGAACCATTTTAGCAAAATTATAAAATGGTATCGAGAGCTTTCTGACTTTACACGAGGTTCGTTAGTAGTTATTCTTCTGCTGATAGCAGGAATTATATTAAGGTGGGATTACATTATAGAGGGTATAATTAGAGGATTCAAATATTTTTCTAAGTAATTACATCAATTTTATCAAATATCCTTTCACTTTAGGAGAAATAATTATATTTTTGTAAAAACCATGTCAGCCTCTACCCCTAAGGAAACCCAA
>CAZCXB010000254.1:0-2358 GCA_964502485.1 uncultured Muribaculaceae bacterium
GACAGATACATTCTTGATATTAACAACAAATATCTTAAACATAACTACTTTACAGATGTTATTACGTTTGATTACTGTGAAGGTAGGTATCTAAACGGCGATATTATCATTAGCATTGACACAGTAAAAGCTAATGCCATACTCTATAAATCAACTTTCGACAACGAGCTTTATAGAGTAATAATTCACGGTGTTTTACACCTTATGGGCTATAAGGATAAAAGCAAAAAAGAGAAAGTTATAATGAGAGAGGCAGAAGATAAAGCTCTTTTATTAATTAATCCTATACAAAAGATTATTAGTTAGATGGGAGATAAATTTGATATAATTGTAGTTGGTGCAGGACATGCAGGTTGTGAAGCGGCATTTGCGGCAGCTAAAATGGGATCCAAAGTATTGCTGCTAACAATGGATATGGGCAAGATTGCCCAAATGTCATGTAACCCAGCAATAGGAGGCATAGCTAAAGGGCAGATAGTAAGAGAGATAGATGCTTTAGGTGGGTATACAGGTATTGTAACAGACGCCTCAACCCTGCAATTTAGAATGTTGAACAGATCTAAAGGTCCGGCTATGTGGAGTCCAAGAGCCCAGTGCGACAGACAGCATTTTTCAATGAACTGGAGGTACGTACTTGAACACACTCCAAATCTATACCTATGGCAAGACACTGTAACCGAATTTATTTTTGAAGGAGCTAATGTAGTCGGGGTTAAAACAGAGATGGGAGCCTCGTTCAGATCAAAGGCAACTATACTTACCGCCGGAACATTTTTAAATGGTAAACTTTTTATCGGTCAAAACAGTGCTGTTGGAGGAAGGATAGGGGAGATGCCATCTCTACACTTATCAGAACAGCTGTTTTCTATGGGTTTTGTTGTTGACAGAATGAAAACCGGAACTCCTCCAAGAATTGACGCCAGAAGTGTAGATCTCACAAAACTTCAGATTCAGGAAGGAGATTCTCTCCCGGAAAAATTCTCATTCCTTAATATTCCATCTCCTATTCAGTATCACAAGAACCAGCTCTCATGCTACATGGTTCATACTAACACCAAAGTTCATGATATTCTCAAAGAGGGATTTCAATTTTCTCCATTATTCTCAGGTAAAATTTCAGGTATTGGACCTAGATATTGTCCAAGCATAGAAGATAAGCTACGCACCTTTGCCGATAAAACCACTCATCAGTTATTTCTTGAGCCGGAGGGTTGGAATACAAATGAATATTATTTACAGGGATTCTCATCTTCACTTCCGCTAGATGTGCAGTACGAGGCTCTCAGGGCAATTCCGGGATTTGAAAATGTTGTTATTTACCGACCGGCATACGCTGTGGAATATGACTACTTTCCCCCGACACAGCTTAACCATACACTTGAGACTAAAAACATAAGCAATCTTTACTTTGCAGGACAGATCAACGGAACAACCGGTTATGAGGAGGCGGCTGCACAAGGCTTGATGGCAGGAATGAATGCTCACTTAAAAATTCAAAACAAAGAATCTCTTGTTCTAAAAAGAGACCAAGCATATATTGGAGTACTCATTGACGACCTTGTAACAAAGGGGGTGGATGAGCCATACAGAATGTTTACATCAAGAGCAGAGTATAGAATTTTGCTAAGACAAGATAACGCTGACCTTCGCTTGACAGAAATCGGATATAACTCCGGATTGGCATCAGTTGAAAGACACGTTTTAATGCTAAGAAAATATGCCTCTGTAGAGAGCCTTACAAACTATATGCAGAACACCTCAATTTCTCCGGATGATATAAACCCTTATCTGGAATCGGTAGAATCTGCGCCAATAACCCAAAAAAAGAAGCTTGCGGACATTCTCACAAGACCTCAAGCTACAATTGATCCTCTTTTGTTAAATGTTCCACGCGAAACATTTTTCGATCATTTCAATCACCCACAGAGCGTTACGCCGCTTCCATACCAACCCGAAGTGCCTAAAGACGACAATATTTCCACTGATATTGTTCTTAAAGAGATTTTAGAGTCCGTAGAAATAAGAATAAAGTACAAAGGATACATTGAAAGAGAGAAGAGAATTGCTGATAAAATTTTAAAACTAGAAGAGATTGCAATCCCTGATAAGTTTGATTACGCTGCTTTAAAATCTATTTCAACCGAATCTCGTCAGAAGCTTTCAAAGCATCGGCCAAAAACAATATCACAAGCTTCACGTATTCCTGGAGTCTCCCCGGCTGATATTTCTGTTTTGCTTGTCTATTTTGGCAGATAAACCTTATTCTTTATTGTTCTGTCAATTATTTGTTTTAGAAATATTACTACAAATTGCTTTTTCTAAAATTTTTT
Organism: uncultured Muribaculaceae bacterium; assembly: GCA_964502485.1. GTDB lineage: Bacteria > Bacteroidota > Bacteroidia > Bacteroidales > UBA932 > Bact-08. The sequence goes on from CAZCXB010000254.1 coordinate 2,331, forward strand.
ATTTTAAAATTTTCATAATTACCAGAGC
>CAZCXB010000255.1:0-2319 GCA_964502485.1 uncultured Muribaculaceae bacterium
TTCCTTGGTCCTCCTATATCACAGGCACACAGGGGCAGAATCCGGGATTTGATCCTTTAGCGGTGGCCATCGAGGCTGCTCACTCAAGGGGAATGGAGCTTCACGCCTGGATCAATCCATTGAGGGTTGGTGCCGTAACAACAGTCAATGTGCCTTCTCACCCTGCAGTATTATATCCCAATCGATACAGTGTTTATAAAGGGGTACGATATTGGAACGCAGGTTTACCCGAGGTTAGAACCTTTTTACAGGATGCTGCTAAAGAGATTATCAATAACTATAATGTAGATGGAATCCATTTCGACGACTATTTCTATCCAGACGGTCTTAAATCATCTGCAGATACTTGGGACGACACTGCTGCTTTTGCACAGTATGGTGCCGGCAAAACCCTAAACGAGTGGAGAGAGAACAATATTGATATGATGGTTAAAGCTGTTAATGAAGCTATTAAAGGCGTAAAAGCTAAAGCTCTTTTTGGGATCTCACCATCCGGTCAATATGCAAATACCCTTGCACTTTATGCGAACCCAATAACCTGGATGAACAATAAATGGATCGACTATCTGGCTCCTCAGATCTATTGGCAGTTTGGCCACTCAACTGCAGATTTTGATAAACTGGCCAGATTCTGGAGCTCAAGCTCTGCCGGTGTTCCTGTATTTCCGGGGCTTGCTGCCTACAGGCTTGGTGAATCCGGATTTCCTACAGTAACCGAATTCCTGAATCAGGTAGTGCTATGCCGTGCGTTACCGAACATAAACGGAAATGTTTGGTTCCGCACAGAGCACATTCTTAAAGATCCTATGAATAGCTTTATAAAACAGAACCTATATCAAACTCCTAGTTTAGTCCCAAAAATAGGCACATACAATACCACCATTCCACAGGCACCTTCGGTGACTCTCTCACAAAAGATAATTACCTGGAATTTTGTAGATAATGCAACAGAGTATGTCGTTTATGAATTGCAACGCATTGGCACCGGGAATGACTGGAATGCAGTTATCCGTTACAAAGGAGGAAATACCACTTTTAGCGGTGAGAATACCAAGAACTATATTGTTATAGCTGTTAACGCAAGAGAGAAATCTACCTATCAAAAGGTTATTTATATCCCCTAACGCTATAATAAACTAAACGAGACTCTTAATAAAAGTGACCATCTCATTATAATGCTCTTCCATACTCTGGAGGAGCTTTATTTGTGCCCTTGCGCGAACCAGATTGTGCTGGGGATATCCGGTTTTGTACTTGTAATAATTATCTCCGTCAATATAGTCATCCAGAAACCTTACAGCCTGTTCGTAGGCCAGAAGTCTTGGTCCGAAAGCCAGAGAGTCAATCTCTTCGGGTGTGAGGAAATCTTTGGTATGTGACAGGTAACCGGTAAGAAATCCGCGAAAGATGTTCATATCTACTTCTATATTATCCAGGTTTTCATCATCTTCTGCCCCCGTGTTTGCTCCGGAGCGAATTGCATCACCTATATCGCAACAAACATATCCGTGCATAACGGTATCCAGATCTATAACACACAACACCTCATCGTTTTTGTCCAGAAGCACATTATTAAATTTGGGGTCTTGATGGATTACCCTTTTTGGTAGAAGACCCTTCTCACCCATCTCTGCTATCTTTGAATACTCTTGGCTGCGACTGAGAAGGAAGTCAATTTCCCTCGAAACCTCTTTAACTCTTCCTACCGGATCTTCTGCAATTATTCTTCGCAGGCTCTCTATCCTCATAGGGGTGTTGTGAAAATTTGGAAGAACTTCGCGAAAATCATCAGATTTAAAATCCAGGAGTTGTTTATGAAATTTACCGAATGCTTTGCCGGCAAGCTCTGCCATTTTCGGGTTCTGTATTCTGTCATAATAGTGAGCATCTTCAATAAATACATACATTCTCCAGTAATCACCGTTGCTGTCCCAGTAATACTCGCTGCAAGCACCGTTACATTGGATACTGGCTGGAGTAAGGACTCTTCTCTCAAGATCTTTATAACCCTCCTCTTCCAATTTTTTACGAATATGGTCGGTTATAAGCCTGATGTTACGCTGGAGTCCATCTACATCTTTAAAAACTCTTCTATTTATCATCTGAAGAAGAAAGTTGGGATGCTCAGGATTTTTGGTGATAACTTTAAAAGTATAGTTTATAAGACCATCCCCGTGCTCTTCAATGGATTTTACAGGAAAAGGAAGTAATCCCACCGCAATAGTTTCAGCTACAGATTTAGGAATAATATTCATAATGAGGCATTTGATAATTAACTAAGCAACAATAAGTGAACAACCCTGCCACCCATATTAGAGT
>CAZCXB010000256.1:0-2303 GCA_964502485.1 uncultured Muribaculaceae bacterium
ATCCATTCAAAAATATCAAACGCAATTCTTCTTAAAAACAGCAAAGAGGGGTACTCCCGTAATTTTGCCTTAACACTTGAAAAAAGCGTAAACGACCTCTACTTCTGGAAAACCGGCTACTCTTTCGGACAGACAAAAAACCTGATGGATATTGGCATTGTAGCGTATAGTACCTGGAGCTATAATCCTCACCACTCAGACCCAAATAACCCACAATCCGGAATCTCTTTGTACTCCCCAGGCCATAGGTATTTCGCAGCTCTTTCTATGAGAATTAAGAGCTTTAAATTTGGCCCGGCAATGCTATCTCTTTTCTTTGATTCATACACAGGAGGGCGTCAGAGTTACATAGTAGCGGGGGATCTTAACGGAGATGGTGCCAACAGCAATGATCTTATTTATGTACCAAAAGATCAGTCAGAGATGGATTTCGCAGAATATACTTCCGGAAACCGCACCTACACAGTAGCCGAACAGAAAACTGCATGGGATAACTACATTAATCAGGATAAATACCTTAGCAAACGTCGCGGTATGTATGCCGAGAGAAACGGTGTTATGCTTCCAATGATTTCCCGTCTTGATTTGAGCCTTTCTCAGCAAATTAAATTACCCATATTAGGTAAAGAGAACAGGATCACCGCAAGAGTTGATGTCCTGAATTTTACCAACCTGATTAACCGCAACTGGGGAGTGAGCAAGACCCTGATAACTACTCAGCCGCTCATCCTTAATGGGATGGTAGCACATGATGGCGGAGTAAAGCCGGCTTATACTCTTAGGGCAATTAATAACCAGCTGATTAATAAGTCACTTATCACTACCGCTACCATCAACGATGTCTTCCGCCTTCAATTTTCTGTAAGGTGGGATCTTTAAAGCATATGCCTAATAGATCCTTTTCCCGTCGGAGGTATAATATTCAACAGCTCCGTATTTCTCCAGTGTACCTTTTATATCCTCTACCTTACCCTCAATAAAAACGAGACATTCGTATGGTTTAATGTATTTTTGGGAAGCCTTCCTTACATCTTCTGATGTAATTGATTGTAATTTATTAGGATAAGTTGCCAGATAATCGTCAGGAAGGTTGTATTTATCTTTTACCATTCCAAATCCGATTATTGCAGGAGAGTTTATATTAGACATTGAGAGGGAGAAGTCTCCAAGAAGTCCGCTCTTTGCCCTGTTTAATACCTCATCTGATACAAGCTCATTCCTCATTCTTAACATTTCAAAAAAGATGTTCTCCAAAGCGTAAGCAGTCTCTTGATTTCTTACCATAGTTGTACTGGTACAGTTTCCGCCGGTTATATTATTGGATAGAAAATTTTTTGCGCCATAACTTAAACCTTTATCAAGACGGATGTTCTTGTTAAGATTTGAGAGGTAACCATCACCATATATCTGGTTCATAACCATTAAAAGAGGCTCGTTTTGGCCATAAGGGAAAGCATCTCTTAGTGGCCATTTTACCGAAATCTTAGACTGAACAGCATCGGGCTTATCTACCACATAAATTCTTCGAGACTGGGGGAAATTATACGAATACATATTGGTGTGGTCACCTTTAAATGTGTCACCATTTTCCCAATTTTTAAGGTAAGTTATTAATATTTTATTTACCTCTTCAACCGTAAAATCTCCTGAAATTATACAGTAACTGTTATCTGGGTTTATATATTTATTGAAGTATGATATAACTGCCGCTTTTGTAATTGTATCGTAAACATCTGCTCTCTCATCTGTTCTGGGAGGTGAGATATCTTTATAAAAAGTCAGAGAATCCTCTAGGGTAGCCATAAAATTCCGTGTCAGCTCTTTTTTTGGACTTTTCTCTGATTCCCTTACTCTCGAAGCGTTTTTTATAGCAATATCTCTAACAAGTTGATCACTTATCATGGGAGCATTTATATAAGAAACCATCATTTTTATCATTGTTTCGAGCTGACTCTTCATTCCTGCACATGAGACTCCGTTTACACTTGCTCCCACAGATGAGGCATAGTAATCGGTAATCTCTTTAATTGTGTCAGAACTGAATTGTAAATTTCCCTTTGAAAATATCTCGGCGAGAATCTTTCTTGCCTCAGGCTCTCTCTCTTCCGGAATAAGAGGGACTCCAAAATCTATTGAAACTCTGAATTTGGGGTATCCTCTCTTTTTTATTAGAAAGACCTTCATGTTGTTATCGGCTGTAAAAGAGTGGAACTCTCCAATTTTAATTGGTTTTCGGTCTGATGGAGCCGGCTTTAAATCGGGATTGATCTGAGCATCAATCGATGCAATATTTAGTATAAAAG
>CAZCXB010000257.1:0-2302 GCA_964502485.1 uncultured Muribaculaceae bacterium
TCTACCTGCTGAGCTACTGAATCTTCGGTTTTGGGAGTGCAAAGATATGCCAACAATATTTTATTTCCAAATTTCTTTTTCAAATAGTTATAAAAAACTACTAATTTTGTACTCTTTGTATTATCGCAAAGAGAGGAGAGTAGGTGATGAAAACTTCTTGTATTTCAGGTATTAAGTATTTCTTAGAAGGTCATTCTATAGACTGTCAAATTTACGGAAATTTTATTCTGTTTAAGGAGCATGATTTTATCTTAAATGTGACAGAGGGTTCGGTTAAAACAGGTGAATACAAAGATAATGAGGAGTTTGCGAAAAACAGGATTATAAGGATATACGAGGATCTTTGGTACACAAAAGGTGATATTATCAAGAACAGATTATTAGCGAACCTAAACAGGGGAGGGGTTATCTTCGCCAGGAGATGTACCGTAAATGTTCTGGATTCGCACACGGCATCCGGCTTCCTTGAATCAAATCATATGCTGGGAAGCTCAAAATGCAGATTCAGATATGGACTCTACCATAAGAATCAGCTTGTAGCTGTTGCCACCTTCTCACAGTCGAGGCCTATGACGCGTGAAAGCGTTGTTTTAAGCTCATTTGAGTGGGTACGCTATGCCAGTCTGGGTTCTGTTAGGGTAGTAGGGGGGATGGGTCGTCTTCTGGACTATTTTGTCAAGACAATAGAACCACAGGAGATCATGACCTATGCAGATATCGACTGGTCTAACGGTGATGCCTATAAAAAACTTGGTTTTAAATTTGTCGGACAGACCGAGCCGATAGAGTTTTACGTTAACAAAAAGAGTATGCAGAGAGTATCATTAAAAAAACTCCGGAGCGACCGTAAATACAGGGCTCCGGAGTTTAATAAAGAAGATTATACCCTAATTGTCAATTCGGGAAACCTTAAGTTTATCAGAACTTTCGCCCTCCTTTAACCCCTCTCTCTCCATCTCAATAAGAATCTTATCGCCAAGCTTGTATTTATTGCCTATAATAGCCTCTGCAAGAGGGTCTTCTATATACTTCTGGATAGCTCGTTTAAGTGGCCTCGCACCAAACTGAGGATCATACCCTTTATCGGCAACATATAATTTGGCCTCCTCACTTATCTCCAGAGAGTAACCTGCGTTGATGATTCGCTTATATAAATCGTTAAGTTCAATATCAATAATCTTGCAGATATCAGATTTTGTCAGAGGGTTAAATAGAATCTGTTCGTCCAGACGATTTAAGAATTCAGGTGAGAATGTCTTTTTTAGTACCTTCTCTATGATAAAACGGTTATTATCTGTAAGGTTTCTCTTTGTTGAGTTAGAAAAGCCAAGACCGGCTCCAAAATCTTTTAGTTCACGGCTGCCGGCATTAGATGTCATTATCAGCAAGGTATTTCTAAAATCTATATGTCTTCCGTTACTATCTGTCAATCTGCCCTCATCCAAAACCTGAAGAAGAATGTTAAAGATATCCGGATGGGCCTTTTCGATCTCATCAAGAAGTATTACAGAGTAAGGTTTTCTTCTGACCTTCTCACTTAATTGTCCACCCTCTTCATATCCAATATATCCCGGAGGCGCCCCAATAAGTCTTGAGATGGCAAATTTCTCCATATATTCACTCATATCAATCCTAATAAGGTTATCTACAGAGTCAAAAAGATATTCGGTAAGAATTTTTGCCAATTGAGTCTTTCCGACACCGGTAGGACCCAAAAAGAGGAATGTGCCAATAGGTTTATTAGGGTCCTTAAGTCCTGCTCTGTTCCTTTGTATAGACCTCACTATCTTATCGACTGCCTCATCCTGTCCAATGATCTTCTCCCTAATTATATCTCCCATTCTGGATAGTCTGTCGCCCTCCTTTTCGGCAAGTTTGTGAACAGGGACACTGGTTATCATTGAGAGAACTTCTGCTACATCATTTGCGTTAACTTCATGAGGATTAAGATTCTGCTCCTCTTTCCATCTCTTTTGTGCCTCTTCCAGCTCCTTTAATTTGCCCTCTTCAATATCCCTTAACTCTGCAGCTCTTTCAAACTCATTTTTAACAACAGCGGCTCTTTTTTCGGCCCTTACCGGTTCAATTTCATTCTCAATATTTATAATGAAATCAGGAACTTTAAGATGTTTCAGGTGAACTCTTGACCCGGATTCATCAAGGGCGTCAATAGCCTTATCCGGCAGACATCTGTCAGTAATATATCTCTGAGACAGTCTAATACAAGCAACAATTGCATCGTCTGTATACTTGACATTATGGTGATTTTCGTATCTCTCTTTAATATTTATAAGAATATTAT
>CAZCXB010000258.1:0-2239 GCA_964502485.1 uncultured Muribaculaceae bacterium
AATTATACGCTATTCTTGCATTTGCTGCAGCATTCCTTGCACTACCTGCATAAGTGAAATTGCAATAAAAGATTGGGTGTTAGGGTTAATTTTCGTACCTTAACACCCTTATTTTATTATTAACTCAAATTCACAACAAGCTAATATCATGACACTTATCAAATCTATATCGGGAATTAGAGGTACTATAGGAGGAGAGACAGGCAGTTCATTTACCCCGCTGGATATTGTCAAATTCACCTCTGCATACGCAACCTTAATTAAAAAAGCATCAGGGCCAAAAAGCAGGTATAAAGTGATAGTTGGCCGGGATGCGAGGATTTCGGGAGAGATGGCAGAGAGCATCGTTTGCGGAACATTAATGTCATGTGGTATTGATGTCGTTAACGCAGGTCTGGCATCAACACCAACAGTAGAGATGGCCGTTGTCTTTGAAAAAGCAGATGGAGGAATAATTCTTACAGCTTCACATAATCCAAAAGAGTGGAACGCACTTAAGCTATTAAACAGTAAAGGAGAATTCTTAAACGCTTCGGACGGAGAGGCTCTTCTATCCCTAATTGAACAAGGGGTATATGGATATGTTGATGTTGATAAACTGGGAATAATAAGCAAAAAAGATTTTACTGCCCAACATATTCAGGCGGTACTATCCCACCCTTTGGTTGATACAGAGGCTATTTACAGAGAGGGTTTTAAAGTTGTTCTGGACGCTGTAAATTCAGTTGGAGGAATAATAATGCCGGCTCTTCTTGAAGCGCTTGGAGTTAATGTAATTAAGATAAACTGTGAACCAAACGGAAGGTTCCCGCACAATCCTGAACCTCTTCCGGAACACCTCACAGAGCTTTCTGCTGCTGTAGTAAAGGAGAATGCAGATCTGGGTATTGCTGTAGACCCTGATGTTGACAGACTTGCCCTAATTAGTGAAGACGGTAACACTTTTGGTGAAGAATACACTCTTGTTGCTGTTGCAGATTATATACTAAGCATAACAAAAGGGCCAACCGTATCAAACCTTTCTTCAACAAGAGCCTTAAGAGACATTACAGAACAGGCAGGTGAAAAGTATTATCCCTCTGCCGTTGGAGAGGTAAATGTAGTTGCAGAAATGAAGCGTGTTGGAGCTGTTATCGGGGGAGAAGGTAACGGCGGAGTTATTGTTCCTGATTTACATTACGGGAGGGACGCTATGATTGGCATAGCGCTATTCCTAAGCCATTTAGTTCGAGAAAGAGTCACCATGACCGAGCTTAAGAAAAAATATCCTATCTACTTTATGTCCAAAAAGAGAGTTGAAATTCCTACAGATGCCAATATTGATAAAATATTTGAAGCGATAAGGGGCAACTACTCAGGATGTAAAATTAATATTACAGATGGAGTGAAAATTGACTTTGAAGAGGAAAGAATGTGGGTTCATTTGAGAAGGTCAAACACCGAACCTATAGTCAGGGTCTACTCAGAAGCCCTTACAGAGCAAAAGGCAGAAGATATTGCACAAAAAATTATTGACGAGATAAATAAAACAATATAACATGTTTTCATTCAGAACTACCCCGTTACTAGAACAACCAGATCTGGTACTTAAAGGAGGTAAACTAGGGCTGTTATGCAATCAGGCAGCCTGGCATCCCGAATATGGAGAGTATCTATTTGAAACACTATATAAAAAGGGGCTTCTTAAAAGGGTTTTTATGCCAGAGCATGGCCTTTTCGGAGAGTTGCAGGATCAGGTTAAACTTGATAAAACTGATGCCTACAAAAACCTGGGAATGGAAGATTGTGAATTTGTATCACTATACGGAACCGGAGAAGAATCTCTTAGTGCAAGGGCCGATAAACTAACAGATATTGATGCCCTTATAATTGAGTTACAGGATGTAGGTTCAAGATACTACACATTTAACACTACTATTCTCAACCTTTTTAAAACCTTAAAAAAAGAGAATATTAATCTGCCTGTTTACCTGATTGACCGTATAAATCCGGCAGGAAGGCAGGTTGAGGGGACAATGCTCAGAAAAGAGTACGAATCCTTCATCGGAATAGAGGGCATTCTTCACAGACATGGTCTGACCATAGGAGAGGTTGCATATTTATTATACAATGAGTTAAACGCAAAGTTCCCTCTTCATATTATCTCTTACTCTGCTCAATCAATTTCCAGAGAGATGCTACCTTGGAGTATTTCACCTTCACCAAATATACCAGGGCTGTTCACCTGTCACTTTTACAG
>CAZCXB010000259.1:0-2230 GCA_964502485.1 uncultured Muribaculaceae bacterium
CGAAAGCCCTTCTCTCTTCCGGAATATTTCTAACCGGGAGACACTCCCTCTGCTGAGCCCCCGCAAAGAGAGCAACCAGAAGAGAAATTGTTGTCAATAACTGTTTCATATCAGAACTCTCTGTCGAAGTCTGAGTTAGACATAAACGATTCGCTGTTCATTCTGGATGAGTATGTCTCAACAGCAGCACTTCCAAAGGGGTCACTCTCAAGAGCCGGATCGGTTATATCAACAAACCGAACCTCGGAATTTCTAAACTTAAGCTGAACATCGCACACAGCACCATTTCTATGCTTTGCGATTATTATATCTGTAACCCCTTTCATTGCCGGATTTTCATCGGCATTACCGTAGTAATCGGGTCTATGGATAAACAGTACTAAGTCGGCATCCTGCTCAATTGCACCCGACTCTCTAAGATCGCTTAACTGCGGTCTCTTAGACCCCCCCCTTGTCTCTACGGCTCTGCTTAGCTGTGAGAGAGCAATAACTGGAACATTCAGCTCCTTTGCTATTGCCTTCAATGATCTGGAAATTGCAGATACCTCCTGCTCTCTCATTCCCCTAAGCTCGGGAGGGCCGGTCATCAATTGAAGGTAGTCTATAACAATCATCTTAACTCCATGAATAGATACAAGCTTTCTTGCTTTAGATCTGAGCTCATTTATACTCAAAGATGGCGTATCGTCTATATAGAGAGGAGCTTTTACCAACTGCCGGAGTCTCATATTAAGCTGCTCCCACTCAAAATCTTGTAGTTTTTTACCTCCTTTAATCTTGTCTGAATCTAGGCCGGTTTCACTTATCATTAATCTTTTGACAAGCTGTACGCTAGACATCTCAAGAGAGAAAAAGGCCACTGGAACTTTGTGTTCAACAGCCATATTTCTGGCCATTGTAAGCACAAATGCGGTTTTACCCATAGAGGGCCTGGCTGCTATGATTATAAGATCGGAAGGTTGCCACCCTAAGGTTACCCGGTCTATAGCTGTATAGCCCGAAGGTATGCCGCTTAAACCATCCTGACGAAGCTGATTTCTCTGTAGCTCATCTATGGCATCGTTAATAACATATTGGATAACCTGGGCCTCTTTACGCATATTTCTATCGGCAAGAGTAAAGAGTTTCTGTTGAGTGGTATCCAAAAGATCATCTACCGAGGTGGCATCGTCGAAGGCATCTTTCTGCACACCGTACGATATTGATATTAGTTCTCTCTGAATATACTTCTGAACCAATATCTTAGCATGATAGTCGAGGTGAGCCGCAGCTCCAATCTTCATACTTAACTGGCTCAAATAAGAGACACCTCCCACTATTTCAAGATCACCACTGCTCTTCAACTCTTCTGAGATTGTGAAAAGGTCTACGGGCGCGTGCTTTGAGGCTAATGATGAGATAGCTGAAAATATTTTTCGATTGATCTCTTTATAGAAACAGTCCGGGCTGATTATATCCAGTACATCTGTTATGGCAGATGGCTCAAGCATCAGTGCTCCTAGTACCGCCTCCTCTATATCTATAGCCTGAGGTGGGCGTTTGCCCATCTCCAAACCCAACACATCTATATTTGCATCCCCTTTTGCTCTCCCCTTAAAGCTTTTCTTTGCCATATCCTGCTAAATTAATCTATCCAATGCTCTTATTATTGCTTTAACCGCCAACTCTACCTCCTCTCTTGTAATTGAGAGGGGCGGGGCTATTCTAAAGGCAGTTGGATAAAACAGGAACCAATCACTCAATATATCCTCCTCCAAAAGTATCTCAAGAATCTTAGAGGCATACTCTCTCTCCTTAAGATCTACTGCAATAAGAAGCCCCTCTGCTCTTATCTCCTTAACCGCCCTGTGCCCTTTTAGACTGTTTACAAATATAGCACTCTTTTCACTAACCTCAGGCACCCATCTCTCTCTTAATAGAATTTTAAGAGATGCATGGGCTGCTGCACAACATACGGGATGGCCTCCGAATGTTGTAATATGCCCCAAAACAGGATTGCTTTGCCACATGGTCATAAGCTTAGACGATGCTACCAGAGCGCCCAGAGGCATACCTCCACCCAATGCTTTTGCCAAGGTAAGGATATCAGGAACCACTCCATACTTCTGATAAGCAAACAGCTCTCCGCATCTTCCAAAACCTGTCTGAATCTCATCGAATATAAGAATCGTTCCTGTCTCGTTACACCTCTCTCTAAGGGCCTTAAGGTATCCATCCAAAGGTATAACAA
>CAZCXB010000260.1:0-2218 GCA_964502485.1 uncultured Muribaculaceae bacterium
GGTTTATGTCTCGGTTGAGGTGAAAAATGGGATAGTAAAGGAGTGCGAAATTGAGAAAAACAAGAATGATATTGATTCTCAGTTATTGCAAACAGTTATAGTGACTGGGTATGGAGCCAGTTCGGAAACAAATCCCGGCACTAAACCGAGTAAGAACAAAAATTTTAAGTTACTACAGAAAGAGTGTTTGAGAATTGCTAAAAGACTTGCAGAGGTTCAAATTCCGGAGTGGAAGGAGAGCGAGGTTGAGTTTACCTTTGAAGTTGTTTTTCTATTGAGATAAGCGTGTTTAATCTGCTGCTTGTATAAAACCGTTTTTTTTGAACAATCGGACGATTTTGTACATAACTTTGCAGCCGTTTAAAAAATCTCACTTTGGAAATAATGGTAATCGTGTTCCTCTCCGGCTATATCTGCATAGCCTTGGAACACAAAATAAAGATTGATAAAGCTGCAATAGCATTATTGATGGCGGGGTTGATGTGGGTTCTTTATATGCTCACATCCCCGCTATCTGCTCTTTTAGAGAATGAGCCGGCTTTCCGGGAGTTTCTGGCACACAACCCTCATCTTACATCCTTGTCCATAATTGAACAGTGTAAAAGATTTATAGTAGATTTTCAACTTGTTGAATATCTTGGAGATATCTCGTCAACACTCTTTTTTCTTATTGGTGCAATGACAATTGTTGAGTTGATTGATGCCAATAATGGGTTTAGCATTATAACGGAGAGGATCAATACAAAAAGTAAGAGAGAGTTGCTGTATGTAATAACTTTTATTGCATTTTTTATGTCCTCTGTACTGGATAATCTTACCACCTCAATTGTTATGGTTATGTTGGTTAAGAAACTGGTTCCCAACTATAAGGAGCGATGGATATTTGGTAGTATGATTATTATTGCCGCAAATAGCGGAGGTGCCTGGTCTCCCATTGGTGACGTCACCACCATAATGCTTTGGATAAAAGGGAGGATCTCCTCATTTCCACTTATAACATCATTGATTATCCCAAGTATAATATCTACGTTAGTTCCGTTACTCTTTATCTCTAGACTATTAAAGGGGAATCTGGATATTGTGGTAAAAAAGATACCTGAATCTGTTCCCTCGGAATTAAACAGAAAAGAGAGTGTTATAATATTGATTATTGGGATTTTGGCTCTTTTATCTGTGCCAGTCTTTAAATATTTTACAGGATTACCTCCGTTTATTGGTGTTCTATCTGCCCTCTCTATTATTTGGATCTATACAGAGATACTTTTCAGTAAATCTAAATTGAATAATATAAACAAGAGACGAGTTACTAACGTATTAAAGAAGATTGATACAACAACGATACTCTTTTTTCTTGGAATTCTATTGTCGGTAATGTCTCTTCAGGCGACAGGAGTCTTAAATATGGCCGGGGATTACCTTAACGGTAAAACTCAGAACATCTATATTATTGATATTGCAATTGGTGCTCTCTCTTCAATTGTAGATAACGTTCCAATGGTTGCTGTTGCGATGGGGATGTACCCTATTTTGGACCCCGCTGTACTCTCAACTGTTGCAGATCCTGCATTTATGCAGCACTTTGTAATGGATGGCGAGTTCTGGCAATTCCTTGCATACTGCTCCGGTGTTGGAGGATCTATGCTTATCATAGGTTCTGCAGCAGGTGTGGTAGTGATGGGGCTGGAGAGGATCAAATTCAACTGGTACCTGAAGTATATCTCGCTTTATGCTGCCTTGGGATACCTTGCCGGGGCTGCTTCATACATATTGATTAAGGCTTTGTAAGATAGCTTTTGGTCAACTACTTCTCTACCAGCTCTATGTTTTTATTTATACTGCACAGATGGTTGATAAACTTAAGTTTTTCGGCAGGCTCTACAGGGAAGTATCTGTAAGGCGGAACTCTAATAATCAATCGCTTAATCTTCCCCTTCTTGTTTTTTAAAATCTCTATCTTTGTAATTGACTCAATTTCAACGGGGTTTTTAATTGTCGGTATTTTTATTGTCTTTTCACTGTCGTTAATTGTGTAATCCTGTTTTAGTTTTGGGAGTATCCATACAAAGGGATATATCAAAACAAAGAATAGTGGCATAAAGGAACTTTTATCGTCCCTTATCTGTAAATAGGTGCCGACAGAAAAGATTATAAGAGCAATGATAAAGGCTACAATATAAAGTTTTCTTACTCTATTGTCTATGATTGTTCTGTATACGAC
>CAZCXB010000261.1:0-2192 GCA_964502485.1 uncultured Muribaculaceae bacterium
ATCTCTTTTACGTCGATCTTATGTTTGATGAGTACAACCGTTACAAGCAAGCCCTGGAGGCAATAAAACCAATAACCGAAAACCTTAAAATACTTGGAGAATATAGAAATGGAACACAACCGAGCCAGAATTGAACCGGCAATCCGAACGACGCTTGTAAATGAGTACTACTTCTCCTCAAAGCTAAGAGAGGTTGCTGAATTAAGAGCACAAGGGAGAGATATTATTAACCTCGGAATAGGCAGTCCGGACCTCGCGCCCTCAGAAAGCACTTTGGTCTCACTTACAGAAAACGCTGTTAAACAGGGGGTACACGGATACCAGAGTTACACAGGAATAGAGCAATTAAGAGGAGCATTCGCAGCTTGGTACGAGAGGTACTTCAACGTAAAACTTAATCCTGCGAATGAGATATTACCACTTATCGGTTCAAAGGAGGGTATAATGCATATTAGTATGGCATTTCTTAACCCCGGAGATAGGGTTCTGGTTCCGGATCCCGGATATCCCGCATACCGTTCTGCAACACTTCTCTCCGGAGGAGAGCCTGTAAATTACACTTTAAGGAGTTCAAACAACTGGTATCCTGATTTTGGAGAGCTGGAAGATTCCGATCTTAAAAGGGCAAAAATAATGTGGATAAACTACCCGCATATGCCCACAGGTCAGCCTGCAAGTATCAAGGTTTACGAGAGGCTGGTACAATTAGCACATGACAATAATTTCCTGATTTGCAGTGATAACCCCTACTCTTTCATCCTGAACAACAATCATATAAGTATTCTTGCAGTAGATGGAGCAAAGGATGTCGCAATTGAGTTGAATTCACTAAGCAAGTCGCATAACATGCCGGGTTGGAGAGTAGGTATGGTTGCAGGAAAAAGCGAATTTATCTCTGCCATCCTAAAGGTGAAAAGCAATATGGACTCAGGGATGTTTAACCCGGTTCAAGTGGCAGCTGCCGAGGCCCTAGGTGCAGATACTGAGTGGTACAACAGTCTTAATGCTGTTTATGCAGGCAGAAGGCTAAAGGCAGAACAGATGATGGAATTACTAGGTTGTAATTATGATAAATCTCAAACGGGACTCTTCCTTTGGGGAGAGATACCCGAAAATATTGAAAACGGTCAACAGATGTGCGATAAATTGCTTTATGATAAAAGCATATTCATTACACCTGGATCGGTCTTCGGCAAAGAGGGAGAAAGATATATAAGAATCTCGCTTTGCTCTGACGAAAAGACATTTGACATTTGCTTATCACGAATAAAACAATAACCCCAAAATGGAAAAGATGGTCGAAATAATCCCAATTAAGGAGTGGGAAACTTACAAACAGGCACCCCTTTTGATTACCGGCCCCTGCAGTGCAGAGACCGAAGAGCAACTCTATGATGCTGCAAATGAGCTTATCAAATACAACCGTGTAGATGTTTTCCGCGCAGGTATTTGGAAACCCAGAACACGCCCCGATACTTTTGAGGGTGTAGGCAGAGAGGGTCTTAAGTGGCTAAGAAACATTAAGAGAGACCTTGGACTCCCTATTGCAACAGAGGTGGCAAATCAATACCATGTAAACGAAGCATTGAAATTTGGTGTTGATGTTCTATGGATAGGTGCCAGAACTTCTGCCAACCCTTTTTCGCTTCAGGAGATAGCAGATGCTTTGCAAGGAGTTGATGTTACTGTTTTAATCAAAAACCCCATCACTCCGGACCTTGATCTATGGATAGGGGCAATTGAGAGAATTTACAAAGCAGGAGTCAGAAAAATAGCAGCCGTTCACCGTGGTTTCTCGTCATACGAAAAGAGCAGATACCGCAACCAACCAATATTTCAACTCCCCATTGAACTAAAAAGAGCAGTGCCCGAAATCTCTTTGATTTGTGACCCAAGCCATATTGGCGGGAGCAGAGAATATATTTATGAACTCTCACAAAAATCAATGGACCTTAATTATGACGGATTGATGATTGAATCTCACTGTAATCCCGATCAAGCCCTTAGTGACAGCAAACAACAGGTTACCCCTGCAGACCTTGATGCAATTCTTAAGAGAATCACCTTGAGGCAACCTGATACAGACAATCAGCTCTATAAGGATGTTATAACCGAACTGAGAAACAGAATTGACCAGTATGACGACCAACTACTCGATCTTTTGGAAACCAGAATGAATACAGCTGAGACAA
>CAZCXB010000262.1:0-2189 GCA_964502485.1 uncultured Muribaculaceae bacterium
CCGCTCTCTACATTGCCGTGAACATCACTGGTTGCAATAATTGCAAGGTTCATATCAACTGCCCATGAGAGAACTCTTGGATAGAATTCGCTGTTATTGAACACCTCTATACCGTCAATAAGCCCATCTTTAAAGAGGTCTGCCTGAAACTCTTTAATATAGGTGGAGTCTACAGCCCAGCCGGGATGGTTCCACATTACAAAACCACCCTGTCTTTTTGCCTCAAGGATAGACTCCTTAGGATCATCGACAGCAATCTTGTTTGCATCCCGGATAAAAAGTGCGTTATAGTGGCCGATTGTCTTTTGGGTACGGGTTATCTCGGTTCCTCGTATAAGGATAAGACCGGCCTTTTCGGCATCAGGCTTTGCTATCTCGTAAGAGGTGTTGTGATCGTTAATTGTAAATTTCCGATATGGACGATACTCGATATGGTCGGTAATTGAGAGTACATCCAGACCTCCTGCCCACGCTTCAGATACTCTGAGTGTAGGCCAGACCAGTCCGTCGGAGAACATTGTATGTGTATGGAGGTCACTTGTAATTACCTTATATCCGTTAACATCAGGAAACACAAAGTTGGTCCGGTGAACTGCACTGTACTCGGGGTATGTAACCTTATTGGGGTTGAGATTCTGGCCATTTAACCCGATTGTGCAAAGCAGTAGCGCGAGTGTCACTGCCGGTATAGATGATAATTTGAACTTAATCATTGTAGTTTGAATTTGTTTGAGAGTTACAATTTGGTTCTATCTTATTCTATCTTTTCAAGATCTTCAAAAGAGATATCCATAAGTGAGTATCTATCACGTCCCTTTATATTAAAGTGCCACCATTCAAACTCATAAGGAGTAAAGCCGTTTTCGGTCATCACCTTAAGTAGTCTCTCCCTGTTTGCCAATACCTCAGGTGAGAGATCCATATAGTGATATGAGGCTCTCTCCGAGAATTCGTCAAACGGGGTTGGCATTGGTAGCTCCTCTCCGGTTGTCAGATTTATAAGGGTAAGATCTACAGCACCACCTCTGTTGTGGATGGATCCCTTCCACGGAGCGGCTACAAATGTGGTATCGCCATAAACTTCGTAAAAATATAGAGTTCCGGCATAGGGTCTGTAGGCATCAAAAACTTTAATTCCTAAACCCTCCTGTGCAAGAATCTGCTGAATCTTAAGCAGAGAGTCTGCGGCATCCTTTCTTAGCCAGGCCTTTGGAGCTGTGTAGATCTTCTTTCCCGTAAAGTTGTTCTCTGTGGCATAGCGAATATCCAAAACAACTCCGGGTATATATTTTTCAAGATCTACAAGAAGGTTGCTGCTATCTGCCTCAACAGTTTTTGAGTAGGCTTCAAGTGAGTTTATAATATCCAGTCCGTAAGGATTTTTAGGATCGGTTTCAACCCTCTCTTTACATCCTGTAAAGCTTAAGCTAAGCACAGTCAGGGCAATCAGCAAGGTGGTAACAGTTCTCTTGTTATACTCTCTAAAATTCATAAGCAGATATTTTAATCTTTGATATACAATTATTTAAGATATACATCCAATCTACTGGGTCTCTATTGAAGCGGAGTAACAACCTCTATCAGCTCCGGAAGATCCATCCCGATAGTCTTGAGGTGTTCAACAGTAGGGATTCCGTTTTTATTCCATCCTCTTCTATGATAAACGGCATCCAAAAGCTTCTCGTATCTATCTTCGCGATACTCCCTGTGTTTGGTCATCTTCTGCTCAAGAGTCATCTCTGCAGGGTTGAGCCCCATAAGTTCGGTAAGCTGTTTGTCGTACCTCTCCTGACGGCTCAGATACTCCTCTTCGGTTACCGGACCTGCCGCTCTATATGGCTGTTTGTCATACTCTCTGGTGCCAAATCCAAGACGGATATTAAATATCTTCTGGAAGTTATAGACCCTCTCAGACATCTTTATCATCTCCTCCTTGTCAAATTCACGGCCTGTAACTGCTTTAAAGACTGTAACGTAGTTATCTACGTGCTCAGGAACCTTGTTAGGCTCAGGCTGCTCTGCATTATCTGCCGGTTCTACATCATTCCAGCAAAGCTTACAAAAACCGGCCAATCCGAACCATGTGCGGAAATATGGGAAGTAGTGAAGCGCCTCTGCTTTATTCTCAAAGGTAGGTATCATATTGTTTACCATATCCATAAAGATAAGCCACGCTTCGTCGTGCTGAG
>CAZCXB010000263.1:0-2180 GCA_964502485.1 uncultured Muribaculaceae bacterium
GCCGTAAAAAACAGTACAGAACAGAATGGATTCAGAGAGGCAATGAAAAGAGATGCCGTTGCATGGGTGAAGTTCATTATGTTTATGGAGAGTGAACTGGAAAAAGGGCCAGCAAGCCTTACAGAACATATCCTTGCAGAAAAATTTGCAAATTTAAGAGCAGAATCTCCTGATTACAGAGGAGAGAGTTTCCACCCTATAGTTGCTTTTGGTGAAAACGCTGCGCTGCCTCACTATTCGCCGGAAGAGAATAAGCCGGTAACTATCTGTAAAGAGGGTTTTCTGCTTGTAGATACTGGAGCTCAGTACATTTACGGAACCACAGATACAACCAGGACATTTGCACTTGGAGAGCTCAGAGAAGAACAAAAGAGTGACTACACATTAGTTTTAAAGGGGATGATAAACTTAAGCAGAGCAGTTTTTCCAAAGGGAACAAGAGGATCTTCTCTCGATTTTCTGGCAAGAGGTCCTGTTTGCTCTGCCGGAAAACTATATTCGCATGGAACCGGTCATGGAATTGGCCATTACCTGTGTGTTCACGAGGGGCCTCAAAGTATAAGAATGGAGGAGAATCCTGTTGAATTAAAACCTGGGATGGTAACATCAAACGAGCCTGCAGTATATGTTTCTGGATCTTATGGTATCAGAACCGAAAATGTGATTTTATGCAAAGAGTTTAAGACTAATCTCTACGGAACCTTCTATGACTTTGAAACACTAACCCTCGTGCCTATTGACACAAGGGCTGTTATTGTTTCGCTGTTAGGCCAGGATGAGATGGATTGGCTCAACAACTACCATAAAATTGTATTTGACACAATATCGCCACTTCTTAATAAGCAAGAGGCTGAGTGGTTAGCGGTCCGGACTGCCGGTATCTGTTGAAAAATCGGGTCTGTATTTAAGAACCCTTACTCCGCTGTTAATAAACCCCTCATCTCCGTTTCGACGGATAAATCTGTAATCCGACTGAAGCAGTTTGCGGTCATATCTGCCAATATTTTTTTCTAAGTCAGTACCATAGCTATATAATGCTGCTAAAAAGAAGGATGCAACATCATAGGCCTGGAATGAGTAGGCTGTTGGTTCGGCATTGTATAACTCCCTGAAACGGGCAATAAATCTCTTAACGTTGTCACTGTTGTATTCTACATAGTATTGCAGAGAGATGCTCAGGTTCATTGAGTGATAAAGGTTGATATCTACATTGTCAAAGTGTCTCCACCGAGGCGTACCAAAAAGCTTAATTGAATAACCGCTTCTGGATTGCATCAGGTTGAGGTTTCTAAGTACATCTGAGACAAATGCCTCAGAATTGGAAGCTACAATAATCTGATTTATATTCTCTTTCACAAGTCTGTTTTCGAATTGTGGAAGTATAGCTCTTCCGCCTAAAATTGTGTAAGAGAGGGTTTTGTATTTCAATCCTGCATCCTGGAGCATTTGACGGGTAATCTGAACAAATTTGCTGTCCTGCCCACCCTCTTCAAAAACCAGCACAATGTTACCGGAGGCAGAAACACTCTCAATAAGGGCCTTTTGCTGATAAGTAACAGGAGTTCCAACATGAAAATAGTTAGGGTATCGTTCAGAGAGTTCATCTCCTGAAGGGTCGACAGGTGAAACAAGCGGGATATCATTTTCATATGCAAACGATAGAACCGGTTCAATCTGGCTTGATAAAACCGGCCCGATTATCAAGTCACTCCCTTTAAGATCTCCTCTTAGTGCAATTTCAGATGCAGATACCCTGTCTGAATCAAAAACCCTTAACTCAAGATTTATTCCAATGAACTCATTTTTTAAATCTTCCAGGGCAATTAGAAACCCCTGATAAAATTCAACAAAATTGCCCGAGATATGGTCAGTGGATGCAGAATCCCTTCCTCCCATCGGAATAATAAGTGATGCAGTGTAACTACCTCTTCTTGATGCAGGATCTCTTCTTCTTTCCTCCTTTTTGTCATCTTCGGATTCTTCAGTTATTATCTCTTCTATAGGTTTGATATCCTCTTTTTGCGTCTTTGCAAGCCTCTCTGCCTCTCCCGGATAGGGAATCATGAGCTCCTGCCGGGTATAGATCCTTCCACCACTCAGAGAGTTTACAATTGCGATCTCCTCTTCGGTAACACCGTATTTCTTAGCTATAGAAGAGATGCTTTCGTACCATCTTACTA
>CAZCXB010000264.1:0-2174 GCA_964502485.1 uncultured Muribaculaceae bacterium
GGCATCCGGAAAAAGATATCTACTGGGGTGCAGAGAAGGATTGGCTGGGGAAATCACGCTACTCAGACAGCACCGAGAGTGAGACATTGGAGAATCCACTTGCTGCTGTTCAGATGGGATTGATTTATGTAAATCCGGAAGGTGTGGACGGGAACCCGGACCCTCTAAAGACAGCAAAAGATATGCGAACAACATTCAGCCGTATGGCTATGAATGACGAGGAGACTGTTGCATTGACTGCCGGGGGACATACTGTTGGTAAGACTCACGGAAATGGAAACGCTTCGCTTTTAGGCCCAAGCCCGGAGGGTGCACCGGTAGAGCAGCAGGGCTTCGGTTGGTCTAACCCTAAAGGGAAAGGTAATGCAGAGCACACTGTTTCAAGTGGTTTGGAGGGGGCATGGACAACCTACCCGGACAGATGGAACAACACCTACTTCTATCTGCTCTTCACTTACGACTGGGAGCTAACAAAGAGTCCTGCCGGAGCATGGCAGTGGGAGCCTGTAAATATTAAAGAGGAGGACAAGCCTTTTGATGCACATATAAAGGGTGTTAGAAGAAACCCGATGATGACAGATGCAGATATGGCCCTTAAAATGGATCCGGAGTATAGAAAAATATCTGAGCGTTTTTATAAAGATCCCGAGTACTTTGCTAAGGTTTTTGCAAGGGCCTGGTTTAAACTAACTCACCGTGATTTAGGACCAAAAAGCCGCTATCTGGGGCCCGATGTTCCAAAAGAGG
Organism: uncultured Muribaculaceae bacterium; assembly: GCA_964502485.1. GTDB lineage: Bacteria > Bacteroidota > Bacteroidia > Bacteroidales > UBA932 > Bact-08. The sequence continues at coordinate 748 of CAZCXB010000264.1, forward strand.
ATCTAATCTGGCAAGATCCTATTCCAAAGGTTGACTATACACTCTCTCAGGAGGAGATTGATGAAATCAAAACAACACTTCTCAATAGTGGATTGTCTCGCACAGAGCTTATTAACACCGCCTGGGATAGTGCAAGAACATTCAGATATTCCGACTACAGAGGGGGTGCAAACGGTGCCAGGATTCGCCTTGCCCCGCAAAAAGATTGGGAGGGTAACGAGCCGGAGCGGCTAAAAAAAGTGCTTAAGAAGCTGGAGGAGATTCAGGCAGGATTGAATAAAAGAGTGAGCATTGCAGATTTAATAGTCTTAGGTGGAGGTGCAGCAATTGAGAAGGCCGCTCAGGATGCCGGAGTAGAAATCAAAGTTCCTTTTTACCCCGGCAGAGGTGATGCAACAGCCCAAATGACTGATGTAGAATCTTTCTCGGTTCTTGAGCCGATACACGACGGTTACAGAAACTGGCTTAAAAAAGAGTATGCCGTAAACCCGGAGGAGCTGCTGCTGGACAGAACTCAACTTATGGGACTTACTGCACACGAGATGACTGTTTTAATTGGCGGGATGCGTGTTTTAGGAACAAATTACGGCAACACAAAGCACGGAGTATTTACAGATAGGGAGGGGGTTCTTTCAAATGATTTTTTCATTAACCTAACCGATATGAACTACTACTGGAAGCCTGTTACAGAGAATCTTTATCATATAATAGAGAGAGAGGGTAATACAATAAAATGGACAGCTACAAAAGTAGATTTAGTGCTTGGATCTAACTCTGTACTAAGAGCTTACGCAGAACTTTACGCACAAGACGACAACAAAGAGAAATTCGTTAAAGATTTTGTAAAGGCCTGGGTAAAAGTTATGAATGCAGACCGGTTTTAAGGGGCACCTTGGCAAGGGTTGTGGACTTTACACAAAGTCCACAACCCTTGCCAAGGTCCCTTTCTAAAGACGGGCAAGTAGTTGCTCTCGGTATATTGACCCAACAGGTATTTTCACACCTTTTACAGTTACCTGTGCTCTCTCTACTGTCTCTATTGCTGCAATGGAGATGATAAATGATTTATGAATACGGACGAACTGATCTTTTGGCAATATCTCAATTGCCTCTTTCATTGTTATCAGGGATAAGATCTTCTCCTTCTCTGTATGGAAGATCATATAGTTTCCATTGGCCTCTACGTATATGATAGAGGAGATCTCAACCCGATGTACTTTGCTGCCACTCTTTATATTTACGACTCTCTCCTCGGTAGAAGATGACACAGTTTTTGATGTTGTAACAACTCCGGACGCTTTATATACTGCCTTTAAAAAACGATCGTATCTGATTGGTTTAAGCAGATAGTCCGCTGCATTATACTCATAACTCTCCACGCCATACTCGGAATATGCAGTTGTGAAGATTATGGCAGGGCAGTGATT
>CAZCXB010000265.1:0-2149 GCA_964502485.1 uncultured Muribaculaceae bacterium
GTAACATCTTTGGTGCCTCAGGGTGCTGTTGTAAACTCCAGTGGAACTACAGTTCATGGATCAGGCTACCAGATTCTTGCTGTTGGCTATCCGATGGGCTCCTTCTTTGGTTATGAGTATAATGGTATAATTAAGGATGTTCAGAGAATTACTGAGCTTAATGATATTGCAAAATCTAAGGGGAACTCATATTACGATGGTAATGCTCTCTATATAGGTCATCTTGAATATAGAGATATGAATGAAGATGGAATTATAAACAGTCGTGATCAGACAATTTTGGGAAGCCCGGATCCGGATCTTTTCGGAGGTTTGACTGCTTCGCTTACATGGAAAAGGTTCAATGTGTTTGCAAATTTCGGTTACCAGATCGGTGGGAAGAAGCTCTATGGGAAGGCTCTTCAGAATCTGCCTGCGCAGCTGACAGGTCTAGTAGATTTCAATCTTTATAACAGATGGTCTCCGGAAAATCCTGACGCTGTTATACCGGCAACCTATCTTGAAGAGGGTGTCTCAAGGACAAACAGGTTATCTATCTATGATGCATCTTACTTTAGGCTTCAGGATTTTAGAGTTACCTACACTCTTCCTGAGATAAACTTTATAAATGCCCAGGGTCAGATCTACCTATCTGCTTCCAACCTCTTTACAATTACTTCATATCCGGGAGTAGATCCTGCTACAGTAAACACTTTTAGCAACTATGGGGGTAATTACGAATCGAGTTATCCCGGATTACGGACGCTCTCATTGGGAATTAAGCTCAACTTTTAATCAGATCATTTAAATAGAAAATAGTATAGATTATGAATAAGTATATAATAATATTAATATCAATCATTTCATTGTCAAGTTGCGAACTTGTTGATGTGTTGGATAAGCGCCCTCCCTATCAGGCCGACCTTGCGGGTGCAATTGTAGATCAAAAATCTGTAGAGCTTGCTCTTAACGGGACATATTCTCAGTTACCGACTCCCGGTTTTGATGTTCATTTCCCTTTGACTGCCGGAAGTTTTGCCGGAGGTACACTTGAGAGACAATCTTTTTATACCAGTGGTAATGCTGTTTACTTTTCTGAGAGAAACTGGCCTCTACTGGGATGGCTTGCCGATCCTGAGTGGGACAGATGTTACAGGTTGATTAAAAATGCCAATCTTCTTTTAGATGCTATTGAGAATAGAATTGATAAGGATGCCTTTACCGGAAACAGGCGTGATGAGATTATTGGCGAGCTGAGTTTTCTTAAGGCTTTGTGCTACTCAAGATTAATGTTCAGATATACACAGTATTGGGATCTAAACAGCCCGCTTGGGTTAATTCTTAGAGAGGAGCTGCCCACTCTTGAGTCTATAGTAAAACAGAGAAGCAGTGTTTCTGAGAGTTACAAACTTGTTAATGATCTTTTGGATGTTGCTATAGCTAAGGCTCCTCAGTATAAGAGTGCGGTGCAAGCCTCTTCTCTTGCAGCAAAGGCGCTTAAAACTAAGGTTTTATTTAATATGGGCAGATATCAGGAGTCAATAACTGTTGCAGATGAGGTTCTCTCTGTTGCTGTTCTTGAGAGTACTTATGCAAATGTATTCAATAAAAGTCTTGAGACTAAGGAGCTTATTTTTGGGAGATTCTTTGGGAAGACTGAGGCAGAGGGCACCTCTGTAAGAGTATCTGCTTTCGGAGACGGGAAATGGGGACCATCCGAAAAGTTCCTCTCTCTTCTTGGAAGTGATCCAAGATACTCTGTAATAATAAGGGATGGAGTATCTATTGTCTGGAACAACAAGACATACAGCGACAGAAAAACTATTCGCAAGTACCTGAACTCTGCCAACAATATGCCTATTATGTATTTGAGAACGGCAGAGATTTTGCTTCTTAAGGCAGAGGCAATATATCGTTCAAATGGGTCAATTGCAGATGCCTATGCTCCGGTTAAGAGGTTGCGGGAGAGGGCCGGTGCTACAGTCGTGGTTCCTGCTACTCGTGAGCAGCTTGCTGATGCAATCTTCAATGAGTGGATTATTGAGCTCTCTTTTGAGAATTGGCATGAGTGGTTTGCATGTCAACGTTTCGGGAAATTATTGAATATGAATGCTCAGCTCTCTACAGCTTTGAATAATGAGATTGCCAAGGGAGAGGCTGCCGGTGCTAC
>CAZCXB010000266.1:0-2132 GCA_964502485.1 uncultured Muribaculaceae bacterium
ATGGGGGTCTGACCCCGGTTGTTCCCGGTTGTTTGGTTGTTTTGGTTGTTTAAGAGTTATTGATTGAGCTTTTAGATATTTTATTTTAACTTTGCATGTTATTGCTCTTTTTGTTAAATAATCGTTTAAATAAAATCAATTTTCAGTCGAAATGGCTATCCGGATATCTGCCATATCATATCTTAACACTCTTCCTTTCGTTTATGGATTGAAGTGCAGTTCGCTGTACCCGAATAGTATTGATTTGATATTGTCAACTCCTGAGAAGGCGGCAAGAGATTTGATTAACAGAACTATCGATATAGGTATAGTTCCATCTGCAATTATTCCCCAGTTAGGTAAAGAGAGGATTATATCCGATTACTGTATCGGTGCAGAGGGTAAGGTTGCAAGTGTGCTTTTATGCAGCGGTAAACCGGTTAGTGAAATTGAGGAGGTGTTTCTAGATTGTGAGTCAACCACATCTGTTTTGCTCGCAAGAATACTATTCAGACGTCACTGGAGGATAGAGCCATCCTACTCTTTATTTAATGCAGGTTTACAAGAGATCGATTATTCACTTTCATATCTGCTTATTGGAGATAAAGCGCTTTTAAATGGGCGAAAATTTAAATTTGTCTATGATCTTGCAGAGGAGTGGATTAAGTTTAAGTCTCTTCCTTTTGTATTTGCTTGTTGGACATCAAACCGGAACTTAAGTGACTCTTTTAAGATTGAGTTTAACAAAGCTCTTGAATTTGGAGTCAACAATATTGAGAACTCCATATCAACTATACCGCTGGGTTTTGATTATAACTATGTTCTTGATTATTTGACCAATAATGTCTCTTATAAACTTACACCGGAAAAAAGAGAGGGGCTTTCAGAGTTCTGGACTCTTGCCATGGAGGAGCTCAAATCCAAGGTCCGATGGTTTGGCTAATTTGATCCCCGATAAAGGGGGATATCCGAAGTAGTCAGTAATTAATAAAACGGATCAAATTATGCTCGAAATATTTTACAAACAAAAGGGAAATCTGGTAACAACTAATGACTTATTATCGTTGGATAGTCTTGGATATGACGATATTCTCTGGATAGATCTGACATCTCCAACAGGGGAGGAGAAGAGAGCCATAGAGAGTTACCTCAATACAACACTGCAAAGCAGGGCTCAGGCAGAGGAGATTGAAAGTTCATCAAGATACTCGGAGTCTGAGACAACAATCTTTATAAATACAAATTTCCTTATCCCGGGTCCTGATGACTACTCGATGGAGGCGGTCTCTTTTATCCTTTGCGAAGGAATAATTGTATCAATAAGACATGTGCCTTTGAGAAGCTTTACCGATCTTCAAAGACGTCTTTTGGCAAACTACCGCACCATGCCGACAGGTTACCATATATTAATCGGAATACTTGAAAACAGAATCGACCTGGATGCCGATATGATTGAGCTTATGTCAAAAGAGATAGCACAGTTTAGTAAGAGAGTAGGGGGTAACGAGACCATGGGTGAAGAGTTGATATTAGATATCAATCAATTGCAAGAAAACACAATGCTTGTAAGGGAAAACATTGTAGATAAACAGAGGATGATTTCAAGCATTCTAAAGAGCGATAAGTTTCCCCGAGATGTCTACACAAAGCTTAATGTGCTTATAAAAGATGTTAACTCACTCATAAATCACACAAACTTTAGCTTTGAAAGGTTAGAGTATCTGCAAAATACTGTTCTTGGACTTATTAACTTGGAGCAGAACAGGATTATGAAGATTTTTACCTTTGTATCATTGCTCTTTATGCCACCGACTGTAATAGCAAGTATATACGGTATGAATGTAGATCTGCCTCTTATGGGAGGTATGGTAGACTTTGCCGTAATAATGATGATTATGATGTTTTCGGTAATTACTGTGTCGATTCTTTTCAAAAGAAAAAAGATGCTTAAATAACCTTGCCAAGGGTTGTGGACCTTGCATACTTTTGTGGACGGGCTTATAACCCCTCCGCACAACGGGCATGTCCAATCCTCATCGTTGGTGAAATTCTCACAGCAGGAGAGCTTTTGTTACATGTTGCGGGCTTATAACCCCTCCGCACACCGGGCATGTCCAATCCTCATCCGTTCGCAAGCTCACTACTTGCGGCTG
>CAZCXB010000267.1:0-2127 GCA_964502485.1 uncultured Muribaculaceae bacterium
ATTATATAGTTAGCAATTAAGTGAATAAATAAAGAGAATAATTGCATACATTTGAAGCAGGAAATAAAACAAAAAATCATATCTAAAATATTAATCTGCAATATCATGAAGAATTTAATTTCACTTTTTTTGATTGTATTTACAATTCTCTCACTCTCATCTTGTGTAGAGAAAACCGGAAAATACAAAAAACTTCAAGCCCAGCTCGACTCTCTTTCACTGGTTAAAGAGGCTACAAGTGCAGAGCTTGAGGAGGTGTTTGCTACTCTAAATGAGGTGGAAAATGGTCTAAAGTCCCTAAGAGAAGCAGAGAATATCTTCGCTCTCCAGACACAGTCCGGAGGAGAACTTTCACTCAACTCAAGAGAGCAGATGAAATCTGATGTAACTGCTATAGGTGAAGCAATTGCCGGATACAAGCAACAGATTGAGAAACTAAAAAATGACAATCGTATCAACTCTTCGCAATTTAAGAAGAGGCTTGAGACTCTCTCACTTGAGCTGGAAGAGAAATCTGCACTTATCCTGGATCTCCAAAAGCAGCTGGAAGAGAAGGATAGTCAGCTCAGGGTTAAAACACAGCAAATAGCATCTCTCGACAAAGCTGTCTCCAATCTTAGAAGCGATGTATCTTCACTTACTCAGGAGAGAGAGGAGGCCAAAGAGACAATTGCTACGCAGGATCAGCTTTTAAACAGTGCTTTTTATATAGCCGGTCCCAAAGATGAGCTTATTGAAGCAAAGATCCTCTCAAAGGGAGGGCTGTTTCGCTCTGCAAGAATCTCTTATGAGGCCGAACAATCTGCTTTTATCAAGATTGATATCAGAGAGGTTAGAGAGATATCGCTTAATACAAGAAGAGCAAAGGTTCTATCTGTTCACCCTACAGGTACATACTCACTTGAAGCAGATGAGCAGGGGATGCAGATTTTAAAGATCTCGTCACCGGCTATGTTCTGGGAGCAGACTAAGTATCTGGTAATACAGACTCAATAGATCAATTTATCGACAACTCTTAATAAAGCATCTTTTGTGAATATAAAACACGGAATAGTTATTGCTGTGTGTGCAATAATTACAGCATCATCATGTAACAACAATAAAATGATCTTTAACAATCCCCTTTTACAACTTTCAAACAATAAATTCGAATCTCCTCAGTTTGATCTTATAGAGACTGCGCACTTCAAACCGGCATTTGAAGAGGCTATAGCACGCGGTAGAGGCGAAATTGAGTCAATTACCCAAGATAGTGAGGAGGCAAACTTTAAAAACACAATAGAGCGGCTTGAGTTTGCAGGAGATGATCTTACAAATGTAAGTGCAATTTTCTTTAACCTAAACGAGGCAAACACCTCGGAACTGATGCAGGAGATTGCGCTTGAGGTCTCTCCGTTGCTATCTGATTATTCAAACGACATTATGCTCAATGAGAAGCTTTTCCAAAGGGTAAAAAAAGTATATGACAAAAGAGCACTACTTAATCTCACACCGGAAGAGCTTCGGCTTACAGAGGAGTGCTACAAGGGATTTGCAAGAAACGGAGCCAATCTGGAGGGGGAGATGAGGGATGAGTTCCGTATCATCAGCAAGGAGTTGTCGCAACTTACTTTGAAGTTTGGGCAGAATGTTCTTGCTGCAACAAATAAATTCTATCTCCATATAACAGATAGTACATTGATGGAGGGGCTTCCACGGTATGTTGCAGATGCCGGTGCAGAGGAGGCACAAGAGAGATCTTTGGAGGGGTGGGTATTCACACTTCATGCTCCAAGTTATGGCCCGTTTATGCAGTACTGCAGCATCAGGGAGCTAAGAGAGAAGATGTGGCTTGCCTATAACAGTAAAGCTCTTTATGACGAATTTGACAATAGGGATATTATAAAACGCATCGTTGAACTTAGACTGAAAAAAGCAAACCTATTAGGTTACAGCACTCATGCACATTATGTCCTTGAAAACAATATGGCAGCCGCTCCCCAAAATGTTAATACATTTCTAGAGGATCTGCTCAATAAAACACTTCCGTTTGCAAAGAGAGAACTTGGTGAAATTCAAGCATATGCAAGCCAAAACGGCTTTCCTCATAATATAATGCCTTGGGACTTCGCATTTTGGAGCGAAAAA
>CAZCXB010000268.1:0-2122 GCA_964502485.1 uncultured Muribaculaceae bacterium
TCCATATTTAGTATAATGGCTATAAATATAACAAAAATAGCGATGCTATTCTCATTATAAACACTAAATTAGTGCAGAGATATCTCTCTATCTATTTCTCTTTACGCTTTGCAGCTTTTGCAGCACGCTTCTCTTTCAGGTTCATCTTAGGCTCTTTCTTACCTGATTTCTCTTTTAAATCTTTCTCCTTAGCCATGGTTATTTGTATAAACGGGTTTATTAATCAGTAAAGATATCTATTTTCTGTGTATGAATATATAATTTGAACAAATCCGGAGCATCTCTGTTTGATAACTATAAGAAAATTACACTACGCATGATAAAAATTTTAATTATAGCTGTTCTCTTGGCAACACCGTTTAAGGTAACAGCAGATGACAATGTGAGAGAAATAGAGAGTACAAATTTAAAAAACGAACAAAAAATGAAGACATTAAATAAGTTTGAATTTCCACAACTACCATATGCATACGATGCACTTGAGCCTTTTATTGACAAGATGACAATGGAGATTCACTACAGCAGACATCATAAGGCATATTTTGACAATTTTGTTGCAGCAATTAAGGGCAATGAGATGGAGAGTATGTCAATTGAAGAGATCTTTTCAAACATAAGCAAGCTTCCGGCAGCTGTGAGAAATAATGGAGGCGGGTTTTACAATCATGTTATTTATTGGGAGAATATGAAGGTTAACGGCGGTGTCCCATCTGCCAAACTTGCTTCTGCAATCGAAAAGAGTTTCGGATCAATTGATGAACTTAAAAAACAGCTGTCCGATGCAGGAAAAACCCGTTTTGGAAGTGGTTGGGCTTGGCTGAGCGTTGACGATAAGGGGGAGCTCTTTGTCTCATCTACTCCTAATCAGGACAATCCTCTTATGGATGTTGCAGATAAAAAGGGGACTCCTATTTTAGGAATGGATGTTTGGGAACATGCATACTATCTCAAATATCAGAATAAGAGACCTGACTATATAGAGGCGTTCTGGAGTGTAATTAACTGGGAAGTGGTATCTGAAAGATTCGAATCGCTGGTTAAATAGTTTGGCTGTTTAGTTTAAAGCAAAAAGGGTGACCAAAAGTTTTGATCACCCTTTTTTTACTCCATTCAACTGCTTTGCTCTTAGACTAACCGTTGATAGCGAGCATCATAATAAGATTGTAGATGTCCCAATCGGAGGCAACTCTTATATCTCCGATTCTATTTGCAAGGATATCTGTAGATTTAAGCAGATCCTTTTTGTTTATTGTAAACTCCTCTGCAACCAGATTTGTAACTGCCAACTGAGAGTTAACTGTATAAGTGTCATAACTGCTATCTTCTCTGTTGTAGATATTAAAAGCTACAGATGATGTTGAGTAGTCGTAATACCACTTATTGTCATACTCCTTATAGTTAACCACATAATCTGCAGAAACCATTTTAACATCGGAGTGTTTAGGCTTGTTTTTAAGGAATTTTGTGTATGCCCATCCTCTCTTCTCTACGTTCATTGAGAACTCTATCTTGCCTATCGCAAGAGAGTTAGACTCTATAAAGATCTTACCGCGAAATAACATATCCCCGTTAGAGTACTTCTGATTGAAGTTAACAACATAGAACTCCTTACTGTCAATTTTCACCGGTGTATCGTAGCTGAATTCGTAGTTATCTGTAATATTGTAGATATCGCTTCCAAGAAACGGATACTTTACTACATCAAGCTGAAGTGCTGAAAGTGGACCACCTTGAAGTTTAATCATATAGGTGTCGTTTTCGGTAGCTTTGCAGTTTCCGCGAACATCTCTTACTGCAAGCTGATCACTCTTAGGGGTCTGGTAAGAGCTCTTACAGATATCGAGGATTGCTTCGTTAATAGAGATGCAGTCACTGTTTTTGGTTACCCTCTCTTTATAGAAAGCATTCATATTGCTCTCATGATTGGGGTAGTTTACAGATATTTTTTTAAGAGACTGCTGAACAAGCTTAGAGGCAGCAAATTTTGGATTGTTAATCTCAGAAGGGGCGCTCTTTGCGTTTGCACTGAATGAAAGAGTTAAAATTGCGATAATAAGTAATAAATTTTTTGTTTTCATGATGATTTGATTTATATTTTTTTGTTGCCTAATAGACGATGCAG
>CAZCXB010000269.1:0-2114 GCA_964502485.1 uncultured Muribaculaceae bacterium
GGGAATAGAGTTACCATTTTCAATTATACTTAATGCTTCGTAAAGATCTTTAAACATTCTGGTTGCAGCCCCGGAAGCGGGAACAAACTTGCACAACTCTCCGTTAAAACTCTCATATCTCCTTAGTGCATCCTGCTGATCTTTATTTGATAACACTTTTATTCCTCTTGAAGGAGTAGCAGGAGCAACAATCTCCAGATATTGAAATCCGCTCTTAAAATGCTCTATCTGTCTCTCAATATCATCCACACTTGCCCCTCTCTGTTCAATCTGTTTTATATCCAATTCTGTAAGCATAGGTATTGTTTTATCTGTTTTTCATCAGTTGTTTAGTAACTGTATTAAAATCTCCTTAGTACTAGCTGTTAACTCTCGTCTGTATTTGTAGTTTACCCTTATCTGTTCAAAAAGATGAGGGCTGGCTCTTAACAAAGTCTCTTCTTGCCATATTGGGAAAGATGAGAGCAGCAATTCGGCAGCATTATCAATAGAACCAATCATACTATTATTTACAAACGGCATTTCTGGAGAGGGAGGTAATGGAATTGAGAACTCATAGAGATCTTCTATTGAGTAGTGCCTTGCGAAGTTATCTATTGTGAAGAGGGTGGCATTAATCTTTCCCTCCAAAGAGTAGCCGGCTATATGAGGAGTTGCGATATTTGATATCTTCAAAACATCTCTATTAATATTTGGTTCATCTCTCCAAACATCCACAATGACAGGTCCAAGTAATTCTCTGCTTTTTATTAGAGCTTTATCATCGACCACCTCTCCCCTGCTACTGTTTATAAATATAGCCCCTTTAACCATTTTTGAAAAAAAATCTCCCGAGCACATACTGTCGGTTGTTTTGTTATAAGGGACGTGCATAGATACTATCCCGCAACTCTTTAAAGTGGTATCAAGATCGTAATAGTCCTGTGATGTAAGTCTGTAATCTCCGAAAGATGGATTGCTTCCTCCTCTTAGCAAGTTCTCCTTTTTGGGAGGGTCACACCTAAAAACATTAAACCCCAGATTAAGAGCCAAAGCGGCCAACCTTTCACCTACACTCCCCGCTCCTACTATACCTATTGACTTTGGAAGTGCCTTTAAACCCTCTCTTTGGGCAACAGCAAGCAGAGATGTAATTACATATTGAACAACTCCCTCTGAATTGCATCCGGCTGCATTATAGACACTTATGCCGACTCTGTTGCAGTAGTCGGTATCGATATGGTCGCAACCTATTGTGGCACTGAATATCGCCTTAACTCTGCTGTTATGAAGCAAGTTTGAATCACACTTTGTTCGGGTTCTTATTACAAGAGCATCTGCATTGTGTACTATAGTATTGTCGATATGCTCACCCTTAAGATATTTTACACTACAATATGGTTCTAAAACTCCCTCTATAAAGGGGATATCGGAGTCTACAACTATATTAAATTTACTGCTCACTATTTTAATATCAATACTTTAACAATATCTTCTCCAAGCTTCTCGTTTATCTTTTTAACAATATTGAGTCTCTCCATAAAGAGATGATTTCTTGCCGGAGAGGATGATATTTTACAAAAAAGTCTCCCCTCTTTAAAGAACTTCTCCAAGGTGTAGTGGGTATACTTCTCCCCTACTACCTCATCCCAGGCTTCAAAAATTCTCATTCTGATAATTCCGTCATCCAGACCGGAGTTCTTTAAAAAATCCCGGAAAAGCTCTCCAACTCTTACAACTCGCTCACGTCTCATAAAACTACACCGGATTTAATTTCAAATGATGAGGTGCTTCCGTTAATCTTATTAAGAATAGCCTCAACTCGAACTTTATTGCTGTCGGTAATAAAAATCTGCCCGAAAAAATTGGAGGAAACAAGGTTTAAAAGTGCTTCTACTCTCTCCATATCCAATTTATCAAAAACGTCATCAAGTAAAAGCAGAGGGGCCTTTTTATATATATCTCTCATTATTTCAAACTGAGCCAGTTTAAGTGAAATTAGAAAAGATTTCTGTTGACCCTGAGAGCCTGAGATTCTGTATGGATGATTATCCATATAGAACTGCAGATCATCTCTCTGAATACCGCATGTTGTGTACTTAAGTGACTGGTCTCTGGTTTGACTACTCTTTAAC
>CAZCXB010000270.1:0-2104 GCA_964502485.1 uncultured Muribaculaceae bacterium
CTATTTTACACCGGTAAAACCCACAAAATTGGAGAGGTTCATGACGGAGCTGCAACAATGGACTGGATGGTTCAGGAGCAGGAGAGGGGAATTACCATAACATCGGCAGCTACAACTGCTTTCTGGGATTACTGCGGACAGCTGTATCAGATAAACCTTATTGATACTCCGGGTCACGTAGACTTTACTGTTGAGGTCGAGAGATCTCTTCGCGTACTTGATGGCACTGTTGCCACTTTTTGCGCAGTTGGCCGCGTACAGCCTCAATCTGAGACTGTTTGGCGTCAGGCAGACAAGTACCATGTTCCAAAAATGGCATACGTTAACAAAATGGACCGCACAGGTGCAGATTTCTATGCGGTAGTTGAAGAGATCAACAGCAAACTTGGAGCAAATGCAGTTCCGATTGCACTCCCGATAGGTGCCGAAGACAAATTTGAAGGAATTATTGACCTTATCTCAAATAAGGCATACTACTACGATCAGGACAATAAAGAGCTGATAAACTACGTTATAAAGGATGTTCCGGAGAACATGAAGGCAGAGGTGGAAGAGTGGAGAGCTAAGCTTGTTGAGTCTGTTGCAGAGTACAACGATGCAATCCTTGAAAAATTCTTCGAGAATCCTGACTCAATATCCGATGAGGAGCTAATAGATGCTCTTCGCAAAGCTACTATCGATATGGCAGTAGTTCCGGTAACCTGCGGATCTTCATTCAAGAATAAGGGGGTTCAGTATCTTCTCGATTCAGTAATGCGCTATCTTCCTTCTCCGCTCGATATCGGAGATATAAAGGGAATCAACCCGGACACCGAGAAAGAGGAGATTCGCAAAACAGATATTAAAGAGCCTTTTTGTGGTCTTGTATTCAAAATTGCTACGGACCCCTATGTAGGACGTCTCGCATATATAAGAGCCTATTCCGGAAAACTGGATTCAGGTTCATACATTCTAAACACTCGTTCAGGAAAGAAGGAGAGAGTAGCACGTCTCTATCAGATGCACTCCAACAAGCAGAATCCTATCGATTTTGTTGAAGCAGGAGACATCTGTGCTGCTGTGGGCTTCAAGGAGCTTCGTACCGGAGATACAGTATGTCTTGAGAGTAAGCCTATTGTTCTTGAGTCGATGTCCTTCCCTGATCCTGTTATCGGTCTTGCCGTTGAACCAAAAACACAAAAAGATCTTGATAAACTGGGGATGGCACTTTCCAAGCTTTCAGAAGAGGATCCAACCTTTACTGTAAAGACAGACCATGAAACCGGTCAGACCGTAATCAGCGGAATGGGTGAGCTTCACCTCGAGATTATCGTGGACCGTCTTAAGAGAGAGTTTGGAGTAGAGATCAATCAGGGTGCTCCTCAGGTTAACTATAAAGAGGCTATCCGATCTACAGTTCAGCATCGCGAGGTGTTTAAGAAACAGACAGGTGGTCGCGGTAAATTTGCAGATATTATCTTTGAGATAGGTCCTGCTGACGAAGGTATTTCCGGATTGCAGTTCATTGATGAGGTTAAGGGCGGTAATATCCCACGTGAGTATATTCCATCTGTTGAGAAGGGCTTCAAGGCTGCTCTTGCAAATGGTGTGCTGGCCGGATACGAAGTAACCTCGCTTAAGGTTGTTCTAAAGGATGGTTCGTTCCACGCCGTTGACTCGGATGCTCTATCTTTTGAGATCTGCGCAAGACAAGCTTTCCGCAAATCATGCCCTAAAGCACATCCGTACATTCAGGAGCCAATCATGTCTCTTGAGGTTGTTACTCCGGAAGACTATCTTGGTGATGTTATCGGTGACCTTAACAAGCGTCGTGGTCAGATCAGCAATATGGACTCAAAGGGAAATGCCAGAATTGTAAAGGCCAAGGTTCCTCTTGCAGAGCAGTTCGGGTATGTTACCATTCTCCGCACACTCTCATCCGGACGTGCTACCAGCACTATGGAGTTCTCGCACTATACCGAACTTCCTGCAAACCTTGCAAAAGAGGTTATAGAGAAGGCCGGTGGTAAGAAATTTGACAGCGACACAGACGAATAAAAGAGAAAAAATTAAAGATATGAGCCAAAAAATAAGAATTAAGCTAAAATCTTACGATCATATGCTC
>CAZCXB010000271.1:0-2097 GCA_964502485.1 uncultured Muribaculaceae bacterium
GTAGTCCTATTTATTTGTTAATAAGAGGGAGGCCAAATACTTATTCCCGGCCCCCCTCTTTTTTAAAATATATTAAGTATGAAAAAGCTTTTACATCTCATCTTAGCTCTTTTAATTTTACTCTCTTGCTCAAAGGAGAAGGAGCCTACCGACCCTCAAGGTGGTAACGGTGGAGATAGTCAATTTGAGGCTAAAAACTGGGATGGGCAAAAGAGAGGCGATATCTTTTATGAGATTTTTGTAAGATCTTTTGCCGACTCAGATGGTGATGGTATTGGGGATATTGGAGGAGTGACCCAGAAGCTGGACTACTTGAATGATCTTGGAGTATCCGGCATTTGGCTTACTCCAATTCATCCATCTCCATCTTATCATGGATACGATGTAGACGACTTTATGTCAATTGATCCCAAATATGGTACAATGACTCAATTTGAAGCTATGATTACAAAGGCCTCCTCATTGGGGATTAAGGTTGTTTTAGACCTTGTAATTAATCACACTTCAAAAAATCATCCCTGGTTTAAATCAGCTATAGCATCTACCGAAAACTCATACCGTGACTGGTATCTTTTTGCCCCATCCGATAATGTTTCCGGCTGGATCTCCCAAGGGAAAGTCCCAATGACAAATAGCTATTATTCCGGACACTGGCACTCAATTAATAGTGGAACTACCAATTTCAAGTATATGGGTATGTTCTCTGACTGGATGCCTGATATCAATTATGGAGAGATATCAGTTGCAGAGAACTCACCTGCATTTAAAGAGATGGTTAAAATTGCGGAGTTTTGGCTATCAAAAGGGGTCTCCGGTTTTCGCCTTGACGCCGTAAAACATATTTATCAGAGTGAAGATTCAGATGAAAATCCTCGGTTTCTGGAGAAGTTCTTTAACGCAGTCAGAGAGAAGAGCCCTGGAGTCTATATGATTGGAGAGAACCTAACGGGAGATTACAACAAGGTAGCTCCTTATTACAAAGGTCTTCCTGCACTCTTTAACTTTGATGCCTGGTATAAGCTTATCTATGTAATAGAGAACTCTCACGCTAAGTGGTATCCCAAAGATATGAAGGATATGGAGACAAAATTCCGTAGTGTAAGAGGAGATGCCATTAATGCTACCAAATTGTCAAATCATGATGAGGACAGGACTATGTCGAGGCTAAACAACGATATTGACAAAGCAAAGATAGCAGCCTCAATTCTTTTGACTGTTAGCGGATCTCCCTACCTCTACTATGGTGAGGAGATTGGAATGAGGGGTATGAAGAGCAGTGATGACAGGAACGTCAGGGAGCCCTTCCTCTGGTCTCCATTCTCATCGGATACTTACAGAACTAAATGGCATACACCTTTGAACTCTGTTGAGCCGTCTGTCGTACCGGTATCGTTACAACTGGAGAACAAGTCATCAATACTTAATCATTACAAAAAACTTATCAAACTTAGAAATACATACTCCTCTCTTGCTAAAGGAAGTATTGATGTCCCTGAATCTTTTGAGAGTTACCCTAAGCAAATAATGGCATTTTACAGAGAGTTTCAAGGTGAGCGCCTATTGGTAATTCATAATGTATCTCCCTCTGTATCGACTTATATAATTGATCATCCATTTAAGAAGGGTATTGCCGAGTTCGGTGGTGTAAATTATGTCAAAATAAATGAGAGTAACTACTCGGTAATGATGCCTGCATATTCATCTGTGATATTTGAACTATGAAAATAATAGATAAAGCGGTTATGAGAGTAATAGTTGTTATCTTTCTCACTCTCACTCTTTTCACTTCGTGTGTAATAAAAGAGGCCTCAAATGTATTTACAAAGCTGGAGCCTGCAAATACAGTAAAACTAAACAGCGATACAACTAAGCTGGTAGTAAGGGATTTTTTTCCCCTGTTAGATAAAATTGACTCGATCTCTTCATCTACATTAAAGGTTGAGAAGAGTTCCGGTTTTGATACAGTCATGCTGATAAAAACAGATAAGACAAAACTAATAAACACAATTGATATCTATAGTGGAAAAGATAAAGGTGTACTTGTTTCCTCAAACATAAATAAGTTAAACACTCTTAATGAGTCCGATAGATTAAAAG
>CAZCXB010000272.1:0-2090 GCA_964502485.1 uncultured Muribaculaceae bacterium
GTTTCGTCAGTATCCAATCTTACTTTGTCGTTTACTTTTATCATAGTTGTAAAACAGTAGTATAAGAAACCTATCTTCTTGGTTTATGTTTTTAAGTAATTTTTCCAAAAGTTCCAATCTTCTCTCCCTCATCATATCTTCTTCGCAGAGATCCGGGTGTGAACTCTCGTCTGCTGTCTGGACCTTTTCTATACTTACGAAATCCCTTTTTTTGAGACGAGTTTTTGAAACAGAGAGGTTGTAAGCAATACGAAAAAGCCAGGTAGATAGAGAGCACTCTCCACGAAACTTTTTAAGAGAGAAGAATGCTTTGACAAATACATCCTGTGCAATCTCCTCTGCATCCTCCCTGCATTTGACCACTCCTCTTACAACTGACAGAATTTTTGGTGAGTGCTCTTTTACCAGAATAGTAAAGAGCTCTCTCTCGCCGGCTAATATTCGTTCAATTGTTATAAGTTCTTCCTTTCTTGTCATACCTGCATTTAGACGAGTCGTTAATGTTTTGGTTACATAATTGTAACCTTTATGATGGAGCGTCGTCAAAAAGGCAAAGCAAATTTAACATTAAAAAAACACTATTATGATGGATTTTATTACAATACCACTGACTTTTGGTATAGGTGCCTTATCCTTTTACAAAGTTATAGAGCTGTTTGCTAAGAGAAAAGAGAGGATAATGATTATTGAGAAGCTGTCAGAGCTCTCAAATACTAAGATTGGGGAACTTGATATGTCAGATATCTTTGGAGAGAGACAATTCAAAAGCAAGTATATCTCTCTTAGAATCGGATCTCTGCTAATGGGCTTAGGTCTTGGATTGTTAATCGGCTTCTTTATAATCTCCTCATCGGTACGCTCTTCAGGAATTGCATCTCACGACATAAGGCAAACAATGAGCATTATATATGGAGCCTCTACGCTCTGTTTTGGTGGATTGGGGCTTATAGCGGGTTTTATTGCAGAGATTTTGCTCGAAAAGAGAAAGCAGTAATGTGTTAATAATAAACAGAGAGAGACGGAAAATATCCGTCTCTCTCTGTTTATTACAATATAACTGGGGTTAACTACCCAAGTAAAATTCCGGTACCCTCTGTCCCGTTACTGAAGAGAAGTGAGTGGTTCTTCCTCTCTCTGTTTTTCCACTCTCCCTTAGCGTATACATAGCTAAGAATTAATGGAACTACGGTAGTTGCCTCTGCATATACCATCTGTTCATGAGCTGTATCTACCTTACCCCATGAGTTGGCCTCTTTAAGAGTTGATGATGAGCAGGCTCCGTCTCTAACATCAGCAACGGTTATCTGAACAGCATACTTGTGCATCGGAACATCAAAGCCCAGGCACTCTGCACAAACAACAGTATCTTGTGCAAAGTTCTTTGGAACTCCTCCACCGATCATAAAGAGACCGCTGCACTTTGCAGACATCTTAACCTCTGTAAGCTCCCTGAAGTCTGCAACCGAGTCAATGGTCATATATGGCCTCTTCTCACGCATTCTCTCTACCTGATGCATCACAAGCCCAAAGCCGGCACTGCAGTCACTGAATGCAGGCACAAAGATCGGGATGTTATTCTCAAAAGCGGTCTGTATAAGGGAATTTTTCTTAACCGAGTTAACAGTAAGCCATTTACCAATTTCATATATAAACTCTCTTGATGAGTATGGCCTCGGTTCAAGGGAATCTGCAATCTCTTTGATTACAGCATCACACTTCTGAAGCTCCTCTTCATCAATGTATGTGTCATAAATCCTGTCGATATAGTTACCTCTAAGGTGGGTATCGTCAATAAACTGAGAGCCTTTGTAATGTTTAAAGCCGAGTGCTTCAAAGAAATCCATGTCTATTATTGATGCTCCTGTTGCACAAACAGCATCTATCATGTTGAATCTAAGCATATCCACATAAGCCTGCATACAACCACCCGCAGATGTGCTGCCTGCCAAAATAAGCCAATTAGTAGACTC
This sequence comes from uncultured Muribaculaceae bacterium, assembly GCA_964502485.1. Taxonomy (GTDB): domain Bacteria; phylum Bacteroidota; class Bacteroidia; order Bacteroidales; family UBA932; genus Bact-08. Next base: position 1,971 of record CAZCXB010000272.1, read on the forward strand.
CTTATCCTCTATCATCATCTGCAAAATATCTGCAGCAGATGCTGTATCTCTTGAGCTAAATGACATATCGCGCATAGAATCAATTATGTAAGATGAATCAAATGCTGTAATGTCTATGTG
>CAZCXB010000273.1:0-2042 GCA_964502485.1 uncultured Muribaculaceae bacterium
ATAATAAACAATGAGATATATAACACTGACGTAAGAAGAGTCAGTGTTATATATCTCATTGTTTATTATGTTTCTGATTTAACCTATTAATTCCAAAATTCATCTCTTTGACTATAGAAACAGTCAAAAGTTAAATTTAGTTGTGAGAAAATTTTATGATTTTTTTATCCTGTTTGGATTACTCTTAACAAAGGAGTCCCATCCTGCTGAAGATCTTCCCTTTACACGTAGAGCCCCGGCACTTCCGGGCACTGAACTCACCAGAAAATGGCACAGTGCAACCGCAAGTCCGTCCGTGGCGTCAAGAGTTTCGGGTAAATCTTTTACTGATAGTATTTTAGATATGATAAGAGCAACCTGCTCCTTAGAAGAGGCCCCTTTACCTGTGATTGACATCTTAACCTTACGGGGTGCATATTCAAAGACTTGCATATTCCTGTTAAGAGCAGCAGCTATGGCTGCACCCTGAGCTCTGCCAAGCTTAAGCATAGATTGAATATTCTTTCCGTAGAAGGGTGCCTCAATAGCGAGCTCATCCGGCGAGAACCTCTCAATGAGATTATCAACCTCTTTAAAAATAGCAGACAGCTTGGAGAAGTGGTCAATCTTGCCTTTAAGATTTGTAACACCCATAGATATATAGGAGGCTCTCCCCCCGGTAACTCCAATTACCCCCCATCCGAAAACCTGAGTTCCCGGGTCAATTCCAAGTATAACCTTCTCGGGAACCATCTGAGCCATCTAATCTATATGTGTAAATCCGGTGTAAGGAACAAGAACATCCGGCACTGCAATTCCGTTCTCTGTCTGGTAGTTCTCCAGAATTGCAGCGAGGATTCTTGGGAGTGCAAGTGAGCTGCCATTGAGTGTATGTGCAAGTTGCGGCTTCCCGTTTTCATCCTTATATCTCAATTTGAGCCTGTTGGCCTGAAAAGTCTCAAAATTTGAGACAGAGCTCACCTCAAGCCATCTCTGCTGAGCTGCCGAGTAGACCTCAAAATCGTATGTAAGTGCAGATGTAAAGCCCATATCTCCTCCGCAAAGTCTTAATATCCTATAGGGAAGAGCGAGCGATTTTACCAGACCCTCTACATGGTTTACCATCTCTTCAAGGGCGTTGTAGGAGTTGTCCGGATGAGAAATCTGAACTATCTCCACCTTATCGAACTGATGAAGTCTGTTAAGCCCCCTTACATCCTTTCCATATGAGCCCGCCTCCCTTCTAAAGCAAGGTGTATATGCTGTTACTTTAACGGGAAGTTCAGAAGAAGAGAGTATTACATCCCTGTATATGTTAGTAACAGGAACCTCTGCAGTAGGTATAAGATAGAAGTTATCAAGAGTTACATGGTACATCTGCTCACCCTTATCCGGCAACTGACCGGTTCCGTAACCTGAAGCCTCATTAACCATAAGCGGAGGCATCACCTCTGTATATCCTGCTTCACAATTTTTATCGAGAAACCAGGCAATGAGGGCTCTCTGGATTTTAGCTCCTTTACCTTTATATACCGGGAAGCCGGCACCTGTCAGTTTTACCCCCAAATCGAAATCGATGATATCAAATTTTTTCGCAAGCTCCCAATGAGGAGTCGAAAATTTAAGCTTAGGTATCTCTCCACCCTCCCTTACAATCTCATTATCCTCTGCGCTTTTGCCTCGGGGAACAGATATATGGGGAGTATTCGGAAGCAGCACCAATAGCTCATTCAGCTCTTTTGTGCACTCCTCCATCTCTTTTTCAAGAGACCCCGATCTCTCCTTAAGCTCTGCCACTCTACTCTTTGCTGCCTCTGCCTCCTCTTTTCTACCCTCTTTCATAAGAGAACCTATCTCTTTGGCAATGGAATTCTGAGATGCAAGCAGAGAGTCTGCCTCTGTTTGTCTGCTTCTCCTTTTAACATCAAGGCCGTTAATCCTATCCAGGATATCTGCGGCGTCAAAATTCCTGACTGATAGTCTCTCAATCACAAATGAGGGATTCTCCCTGAGCAATTTAATATTTAACATCGTAAAATGTGTGTGAAAATTAGGTGCCAAAG
>CAZCXB010000274.1:0-2036 GCA_964502485.1 uncultured Muribaculaceae bacterium
TATTTGTCTGGAGCCATCTTACCAAAGGTAACCCTGCCTACACTCTGGTTCAGGTGGCCATTAACGATCTTATAATTCTTGTGGCCTTTATTCCGATCGTAACTTTATTGCTGGGCATTAGCGGGATAACCATTCCGTGGGATACACTAATAATGTCGGTTGTGCTGTTTGTGGTCATTCCTCTGGTTTTGGCCTTTATTACAAGAAGAGCAGTAATAAAAGCAAAGGGGACAGAGTTCTTTGAAAACACATTCCTTAGTAAATTTAAAAGCACAACAATCATTGGGCTATTACTTACCCTAATCATAATTTTCTCATTTCAGGGAGATAAGATTCTTAAAAACCCGCTTAATATTTTGCTGATAGCTGTGCCACTTGTAATGCAAACCTTTTTCATATTCTTTGTTGCTTACAAATGGGCAAAAATGTGGAAACTTCCTCACTGTATTGCTGCTCCTGCTGCTATGATTGGTGCAAGTAACTTTTTTGAGCTTTCGGTTGCAGTTGCTATAGTTTTGTTTGGCTTGAATTCAGGAGCAACTCTTGTGACGGTTGTGGGAGTTTTAACCGAGGTTCCCGTAATGCTCACCCTTGTAAAGTATGCAAACAAAACAAGCGGGCAATTTCTGGCGTAACCACAAACTGACGCGGAGAATGTCCTAGCGCTGTTCTATTTGGATGATTTTGCAGTTTTGAAGTGCGTTGTAAAGAATGTATCTCCCTTTGCTGTCATTTAGCAGCTCGGCCTTCAGATGTGTGTTGCCCTGTTTAACCGTCGCTCCAATCCACTCGCTAGGAATGTAGGTCTTCAAGGTCATTGGGTGGTCGTAAAGCTCTTTGTCCAGCGAATGTTTTAGCTCTATCGCTATCTTACCTCCAGATGCTTTGCCTGCAACTGTGGTTTGTGTAAGGCTTGCATACATGCGCTGCCTTATATATTTAACTGCATCCTTGAAGGTAGCTGTCCAGATTTTATCATCGTGCTTCTTAATGTAGGTGAAAAAATCGCTAATCTCTCTGCCGGTTTTGGGTTCGTACCCGATTCCGTCAACTCCGTGAAATGTGAGAACCAGCCATACCTTTTCATGAGTCAGACAGGTGTCAACCCATGCGTTCATAGCCTCAATTGTAGTGCTTGTCTTGGGCCCTCTTTGCCACTGAACGTACTCCTTTGAGGAGGTCCCGGGAGCCATTCGGTTCCATCTGTTAATCTCTTCGAGGAAAGGTTCTGGCATTCTGTTTCTTAATGCCGGGTGTAATTTGTAGGCAAACTCCATTACCCTCTTATTTTCACTGCCGTGGGGACATTCTGCCGAAAAGGAGTGGGCAGGACCGAGGTTTTTAACAATTTCGTCTTTGCTTTTTTCGAGTTCGTACAAAAGATTAGCATCATCATAAATTGCAAGCTGAGGATGTGTTACGGTGTGGCTACCGAATTCATGACCCTGCTTTGCAATCTCTTTAAGCTCTCCCCATGTAATATCAACATCCGGGTTATCATAAATATTTGAGGGGTTTTCGGGCTTGATTTCGCCTGAGTTGATTTTATCGTATGCCTCCTGAATATGTCTGTAAGCCTCTTCAAATTTCCCAAGTTCGAACATATCTCCAGCCCGGGTGTGGTATAATCTAGCCTCCATACTCCCAACATATCTTATGGCAGATGCTCTTTCAAAAAAGTTATCCCTGTTAACCGGAACAGTGCGGGACTCATTAAGAATCTCATTGATATCTCTTCCCACAAAAGCACCTTTGTCCTCTGAACCGGAGATATCGCCGGTGACAATATAAAATGTGGCGGGAAGGTTAAGCTTATTCATAATGGGGAGTGCAACCTTAAACTGGTTAATCGTTCCTCCGTCATAAGTTATTGAAATAGCTGAGCTTTTCCCGTTATACCATCTGGTGATCTCTGTCTGACCATGAGCTTTTGTTAAAGAGAGAAGAGTAAAAAAGCAAATGCAACCCAGTAGAAGAAAAGTGGCAGAAATTGAACGTGTGGCTGTTTTTTTCATAATATGCCCTCCGGTTAATGT
>CAZCXB010000275.1:0-2025 GCA_964502485.1 uncultured Muribaculaceae bacterium
GTTTTAGCTCTTTAGACCAGTTTTTGTATTTGTGTATTTCGTCAATATAAAGATATTCACCCCCTATTCTTACGAAACTGTCAGCTAAATCAACCAATTTATTATCAGCAAAATAGAAGTCTTCGGCAGTTACATACAGAGCTGCCTGACGGGGAACGCTACTCTTTATATGTTGTAAAATCAAGGTAGTTTTACCAACTCCACGTGGACCGGTAAGTCCTATCATTCTACTATCCCAATTAATATGGTCATAGATATAGCGATAAAACTCAGTAGAAGTCTCACCCAGAAGATTATTGAAATGCTCTTGAAGTCTGTCCATTGTTATATCCTTTTACTTTTGAACACAAATATAGCATTTTTTGCTCAATCAGAGAGCAATTTTGCACATTTTTTGCTCAATCTGTGAGCATTTATCCTGTTTTTTTGCTCATTCGCTGAGCGTTTTTATGATTTTGGTGTTTATTGAGATGGGAGTGTTATCTTAGTAGTCAGATACCGGGCATCAAAAAAATATAGATATGGATCGCAAAGCTACGGTTGCCGGGAAATTTTATCCGGAACATCCGGCCAAATTAAAAAATGAGATTGAGAGATTATTCTCAACAGCTACACCGGGCAAGTGTAATAACATACCGGGCAAGGCCGGTAATGTGAGAGCTATAATAGCTCCCCACGCCGGATACCTCTTCTCCGGAGGGGTTGCGGCATCTGCGTTTGCGCAGCTTAATCGTGACACAAAATATAAACGAATATTCGTTATAGGATCTTCACACACAGTAGGTTTCAAAGGGGCTTCAATATACTGCGACGGCGATTTTATAATGCCGTACGGCAAGGAGATTGTTGACACGAAACTGGGGAAAAGGCTTACAGAAGATTATCCCTCAATCTTCACCTCAAATCCTGCACCCCACATTAACGAGCATAGCCTGGAGGTTCAGCTCCCATTTATCAATTATCTCCTTAAAAGTGATTATGCAATAGTGCCTATCATTATTGGAACCGACGACCCGGCAATCTGCAAAGAGATTGCAAAAGCTCTAAAACCATTTTTTTCCTCGGAGAACCTTTTTGTTATAAGCACAGATTTTTCTCACTACCCCGCCTATAACGATGCCCGTGAGACAGATAGTGTCACAAAAAGCGCGATATTAACCAACGACCCCTCGAATCTGCTTAAAGCCCTTAAAGAGAACTCTCAAAAGAGGGTAAAGGGTCTCTCAACATCCCTTTGCGGTGCGAGTGCTGTGCTTGTATTAATGAACATGACAGAGGCCAATCCAAAAATCCGGTACAACGCTGTAGAGTACAAAAACTCCGGAGATAACAACTACTACGGAGATAAAGAGAGAGTTGTCGGGTACTGGGCAATTACCGTTTGCGAAGAGTCGCTTGAGAGAACATCTGTTAAAGAAACCGGAGATGAGTTGGAAGTAATCGGAGGCGAATTTAAAGCAAATGCAGCAGGATTTGAAATATCTGCAGATGAATTTGAAATATCTGCAGATGAAAAAGATACCTTACTCCGGATTGCAAAGGAGTCTATTGATGTAACTGTCTTAAAAAAAGGGAAAAACAGAATACGGGTTAAAGATACCTCAGGAGTGCTCTCGGCAACTTGCGGAGTCTTTGTAACTCTACACAAAAAAGGTCGACTAAGAGGTTGCATCGGTCGAGTCGAGAGCAACATCCCGCTCTATAAAGCTGTTGAGGAGGTGGCAGCTCTATCGGCATACTACGACTATCGCTTCCCTCCCGTTAGTCCCGAGGAGCTTAAAGATCTCGAAATAGAGATTTCGGTACTCTCACCACCTGTAAAAGTTAGAGATATCTCCCAGATAAAACCGGGGGTACACGGCATTATCATAAGGCGAGATAACAGGTCTGGGGTATTTCTTCCGCAGGTTGCAACCGAGACCGGGTGGAGTCTTGAAGAGTACCTTGGACACTGCTCCAGGGATAAGGCAGGAATTGGATGGGATGGGTGGAAGAGTGCAGATATCTACATCTTTACCGCAACTC
>CAZCXB010000276.1:0-510 GCA_964502485.1 uncultured Muribaculaceae bacterium
GCTGTAATAAATATAATTACAAAGTCTTCATTACCCGATGGACTAGTTGGCGAAATATCAATCTATGGTAGTAATCATGTAAGTATCAGTTCTGGTTTTCGACTTACCTCTAAAATAGGAAACTTTATCTATAATGCCAATTATAAATATGGATACTCTAATCTTTATGGTTCGACAATCAAGTCTAACACTGCAGATTACAGGAATGATGAGTTCAGATTCTCGGAAAGCTATATGAGAAACTCTCCAGGATTATCAAATAACCATAATGCAGAGATAAATGCCAGTTATGATTTAAGTGACCGGGATTTGGTGGCTGTAAATTTCAAAACTACATTTGATGATGGTAAAAGCAATATTACCTCCTTCAGTAAATATCAGAATTCCAGCAATGTTATAACAAGAGAGTTTAACATCAATAGCAGCAATGAAATTTATAAAGCTCTGTATGTCGGAAGTGTTGATTACCAGCGGTCATTTAAAAACAAACCCAATAAACAGTTTACTGCT
>CAZCXB010000276.1:520-2015 GCA_964502485.1 uncultured Muribaculaceae bacterium
CAGTTTAGATAATCGCAAAAATGAGATGAAATATGATAGGATAACGGAATCTATTACCGGATATACCGATAACCGGGATCAAACTCGTAATAATCTGAATAATTTTGAGCAGACGGCAGCCGTTGACTTATATAATACTATAGATAAGAATCAAACTTATTACATAACTGCAAAATATGTCAACAGGAGATATACGAGTGACATTTGGTTGTCAAATATGAACAATACTCCGGTGCAAACAACAGAGACAGATCCACTGGAATATATTCAGCAAGTGGGGTCGTTACTCTGTAGCTATTCAATAAAGGCCAATAAGATAATGGCAACCGGTCAAATTGCCTTTGAACATACTGACAACAACATTTATTTCGGGATCAGCAATTCCGGGCTTAAAAAAAGTGATGATGCTTTGCTGGCAAATCTTCGTTTCAACTATCAACCTACAAATAGAAGCATGTTTGTTTTAACACTAAGTAGAGAATATTTCCGTCCTGACATAACATATTTAAATCCGTATGAAGACAAATCTATAGCCGGGCAGATATTTAAAGGAAATCCTGAGCTGGATAATCAGAAATCATATTTCACAATGTTGATGTTCCGTTACTTCTTACGCAAAAGTCTTAATGTTAGAGCACTCGTATCTATGAGATATTCAGATAATGCTGTTCAACAGTATAGTTTTGTTAATAGCAACGGTTTAATTGTAACTACTTATGGGAATATAAGCAAAGAGAGTATGATTAATTTTTCCATCGGAATAAATTATAATCCTACATCCTGGCTCGATATAAATCTCAGTAGCCGTATAGCACGCAGAATTTTCGAATACCCCGGGAACAAAAACGCTTATTGGGATCCTATGTATATTATAAGTTTCACCAGTGAATTATGGCGTGGAGCAAATTTCAGGGCTCAGCTTCTTTATGTAAACCAAAATTGGGGTTCTAACCCTAACGTACAATCCAGCAAACAGCATATGAGAGTTGATGGGATGTTTGATTTTTCTCAAAACTTTAGTAGGAGACTAAAATTGGGAATTTTTACACAAAATCCTTGGCAAACATATCAAAATCAAATTGTTGAGCAAACTGCTTCTGATTTTTACCAAAAAAGTGAAAATAGAATTTTGGGAAGGTCAATTGGGATTCAACTCACCTATAATTTTGGACAATTCAAAGAATCAGTAAAAGCAGCCAGAAGAGCTGTAAGGAATAGTGATCGTAATAAATCAGATAATTAATAAGAAACAGTGCCTCAGACTTATTATTTACAGAAATCTGTGTCAGCTAAGGAGATCCTTGCTGACACAGATTACTGCTAATATTTACAAAAAGAGTTGAAAATTAATTTCTTCCGTAAACGGCTAGGTCGCCAAGCTCCTCTTCTATACGAAGGAGTTGGTTGTATTTGGCCATACGATCTGAGCGGCTTAGAGAACCGGTTTTGATCTGGCCTGAGTTGGTGGCAACTGCTATGTCGGCAATTGTTGAGT
>CAZCXB010000277.1:0-2000 GCA_964502485.1 uncultured Muribaculaceae bacterium
ATTAAAGGTTTTATTAATTATTGTGGTTACCTTATTATGTATAAGTAATCAATCTTTCTCTCAAAATGTCAAGGAGAAGAGAGCACAAGCAGATATCGGTGTAGGATTCTTTTTCTCAGAAAGTAATAATGGCCCTTCTCTTAGAGTGAGTTATGGTTATCTTTTCAATAAATCTCTTTTCCTGGGAGTTGGTACCGGTGCTACAATTTATATAGCAAAAAAAGGAGGAACCAATAAAGCACCGAGGGTTCCAATCTTTCTAAACTCAAAATATTCACTGGCTCTCTCTCAAAGGACTTCATTTATAGTTGGATTGGAGACCGGATATCGATTCTTTTCGAAGTGGGGCAATAGTAATTACAACGCATTTTATGCGATGCCTCAAATTGGAGTTGGATTTAAAATTGGAAAGAGTGGTAAAAAAGCAATTAATTTAACAGCAAAATATAGCAGAGACAGAAGAAGCGATTTAAGAACCTACGAAAATCAGGTAGGCGCATTTTTGGAATTAAGCTTCTAACACTATCTGAGTGAAATCTTACGTAACCTCTCCATCCCATCACGCACCACCGAAAGCGGGGTGCCGATATTCATACGGAAAAAGCCTTCGCCGTCGGGGCCAAAGGTGAGACCATCGTTCAGTCCTATCTTTGCTATGTTTAAGAGTCTATCTGCAACCTCTTTATGTGAAAGTCCTGTTCCGCGGAAATCGAGCCATAGCAAAAATGAGCTCTGGGGTTTGATAAATGTAACCCCGGGAATCTCTGCCGTAACAAAGTCGTAGGCAAAATCTATGTTTTTCTCAAGGTAGCGAAGGAGCTCTTCCAACCAAGGGCCGCCATCTCTGTAGGCTGCCTCCATTGTTATATGGCCGAAGATGTTTCCAAGGCCCAAGTGCAACATATTAAGTTGTTTGTTGAATTTTTCCAGAATCTCTTTGCTCTCTGAGATTATTACCGAGTTGAGCATCCCTGCAATATTGAAGGTCTTGCTCGGGGCCATTGCAGTGATTGTATTCATGGCTATTTCTTGCGAGATTGTGGCCATTACGGTTTGTCTGTTATCGTAAAGGGCAAGATCTGCATGTATATCATCGGAGAATATTAAAACACCGTATTTGCAACAGAGCTCTCCCATCTGTTTGAGCTCTTCATAACTCCACACTTTACCAATAGGATTATGTGAGTTACAAAGAATAAACATCTTGACCCCTCCGGCAAGTTTGCCTTCAAAATCTTTCCAGTCAACTACATATCCACCATCTTCAATTTTTAATGGAGAACAGACCAACTCACGGCCGCACTCTTTAACAATAGCATGGAATGGAGGGTAGACCGGGGTCTGAATAAGAATTTTATCGCCGGGTGAGGTAAATGCCAAAACAGAGACGGGGAGCGCTGCTACAATTCCCGGCGATGATGAGAGCTGTTCAACAGAGATCTTCCAGCCATATCTTTCGAGAACCCATTGTATGAAGAGCTCTTTGGACTCACGTGAGCGGTAGGTGTAGCCAAAAACACCAAGATCACACAACCTCCTGGCTGCATCAATTACACAAGGGGGCGACTGGAAATCCATATCAGCAACCCACATCGGAAGGATATCCTCTCTTCCGAAAACCTCTCTCCGCGCATCATATTTAAAGCAGGAGCTGCCCTGGCGGTCAACTACTTTGTCAAAATCGAACATTTCTCTATTTTAATCCGGGAATCTCGGAAAGTTTATCTATATCTTACTGCTGTTCCGGCAGCGGTAACCATCAGCATTGTTCCACCGATTGTTTCGTAATCAAGGTCAATTCCAATAATTGCATTGGCACCCAATGAGGCAGCCTGTGCAGTCATCTCCCTAATAGCATCCTCCTTCGCCTCTTTAAGAACCCTCTCATAAGAGCCCGAACGACCACCCACGATGTCACGGATTCCCGCTAAAAAGTCCTTTATGATATTTGCTCCAATTATAGATTCGCCTGAAACCAGCCCGTAGTATTGTTCTATCTC
>CAZCXB010000278.1:0-1980 GCA_964502485.1 uncultured Muribaculaceae bacterium
CTCTACCTGTTCCCAGAGATAAAACAGATGCATCCTGATAAATTCCGACATAAGGGAGCTTAATCTGAGGATTGATAGGGTCTGTCTGTCCTGAATATGAATAGACTAATCCCGGAGATCCATCCTCTGTTTTAATATAGGCACCGTTAACAATAACCGAAGTATTGATCCTCTCTATCCTTCCAAAGTCAAAATCGTACTCGATACCCCATTTGTCAATCTTTCCTCTGTTATCGGGTCTGGAGTAGGATCTGAACTCATTGTTGATTTTCGAACCTAAAGGTATATAGTTTCCGGAGCCATCTTTGATATAAACTTTCCCATATTCGAATTTTGGAGCGGCGTCTGGGTCACTGACAGTGTTAAAAAACTCTACCTCTTTTGATACATAGTTTGTATTTGCAGTGATTCCGTCTCTTACCTTTTCGTTGAAGTATGTAAGCTTAGCCCTTATACCGGATAGATTAAAATCAACCCCGAACTCAGCATTTCTTGTTCTGATAGGTTTTAGGTTATAAGGGAGTTTATTATCAATAACCATTGTATTAATAACAGCAAGACTCTCTCCTGTGGCAGTATTTCTGTACTGGAATACAGCATTGTCAATATAGTTGTAGTCCGGATATAAAAAGCCCATTGATGGGAGCTTCTGCATAATACCCCATCCTCCTCTAAAGACTAACTCTCTCAGGAATCCACTTCTCTTCTCCTTGATAACATTGTATCTTACATTAAATCGTGGATCTATAGTTGGATCATAGTCATATCCGTGTACTATCATCTTATTCAGGCGTACACCCGCCATAAGATCAATAGTAGATTTGTTGCTTCCTACCGGAATTGTGATCTTCTCCTCAACAAAGGCACTTAAGTCAGACATAAATGGGATTTCGGTATAACTTCTTTGACGGAAATACTGTGGAGAAGCACCAATATAGTACTCCCCTTCTCCCTTATTACCTCTTGTATTGAATTCAACACCTGCCATGGTCTTAAAGAGAGTTCCGCCCGACTTCTTGTTTAGGCTCCCTGTAAGTTTAGCATTAAGGTACATCGGAATCTCCTCTCTTCTCTCGTCTCTCTCATCAATAAGATCTGTAAAGTAACCTAAAGAGACACCCTCTATCTTTGTATTAGTAGTTGGAAGAGGAAGTTGATTGGAAATAATAAATTTCTGATAGCTCTGCTTGCCGTAAGATCCGGATATGTTGTAGTTAAGAGCTGTAATCCAAGATTTATTAAGCTGCCAGTTACCATAGATTGCCAATGTAAAGTTATTATCTCTCCTCTTTTCAAAATCGAGTTTAGATACATCAGGGTCGCTTGTAACGCTGTTCCCAACCATATAACCGCTAATCCTTGCATTGAATCTTAATGGTTTACCATCCAGTTCAAAGGTATTTGAGTAGGTTAGCCCCATAGTTGTTCTGTCAAAAATTGCAACAGGAGATCTCCAGTCAACAAATGAGCGTGCGTAATCTACATCCACATTAAGATTCCCGGCCTTAGCTCCCAAAGAGAGACCTTTAGCTAGTGAGAAAGCCTTTGTTCGAGGGTCAGATTTTACCCTTATCTCGTAAGGAGAGCGCCCCACCTTTGTAGTAACCAGGATGGCTCCGGAGGTAACGTCGCCATACTCGGCAGAGAGGACTCCCTTTAGTACCTCAACCGACTCAATATTGTCAGTTGAGAAGGCTCGGAAGTCTATAAGGTCGGAGTTAATCCCGGCATCATTTGACACCTTAGCTCCATTCACCATTACACCTACTCCCCTTGCGTTTGTCTCTGTCTCATGTATGGAACGGATAGTGATTCTATTCTCTGATGTTAATGTAGGATTCTTTATAAGAGATCCCGGCATTAACTGCATAACATCAGACAAACTGGTTGCCTGAAGGTGCTCGATGGCTCTCTTATCAACTCTCGAAGATGAGTTCATACTGCTTCCGGCAGTTGCTGTTACAACCACATCGGAAAGAG
>CAZCXB010000279.1:0-1976 GCA_964502485.1 uncultured Muribaculaceae bacterium
TAAAAAGTTTAGCAGATGCCGCCCGTGAAGGTGGTCTTAAATTCTAAGATATAGAAGTATGACAAGTACAAACGTAAAAAAAGTTAAGACTACCGATCTGGAGCTAAAGGATAGATTGGTTGCAATAAAAAGAGTTACTAAAGTAACCAAGGGAGGACGTCACTTCAGTTTTGCAGCAATAGTGGTTGTGGGAGACGAGAAGGGTGTTGTCGGTTACGGTCTTGGGAAAGCTAATGAGGTAACTACTGCTATCTCTAAGGGGATTGAAGATGCAAAAAAGAATCTGGTTAAGATTCCTTTGAGCAAAAAAACAATTCCACACGAGCAGAGTGCAAAATTTGGCGGAGCAAGGGTTTTCATGAAACCTGCTGCCGAAGGTACCGGAGTAAAGGCGGGAGGTGCGATGCGCGCAGTATTTGAGTCTGTAGGTATCCACGATGTTCTTGCAAAATCAAAAGGTTCGTCAAATCCTCACAACCTTGTGAAGGCAACTGTGGCGGCTCTTCTTGAGATGCGTGATGCATATACGGTAGCCGGGCTTCGCGGTATCCCGATGAACAGAGTATTTAACGGATAAGGAGGAAATTGAAATGTCTAAAGTAAAAGTTACACAGGTCAAAAGTAAAAACAGTGCAACAAAAAAGCAGGAGGCAACTTTGGAAACTCTGGGTATCCGCAGAATACATCAGACTGTTGAGATAGAGATGAGTCCTGTTACAAAGGGAATGATTGATAAAATTTTACACCTTGTAAAGGTTGAAGCAATTAATTAAAAGGAGATTTTACAAATGAAATTACATAATCTTACACCTTCTACAGGATCATTGGGAAGAGAAAAGAGGATCGGACGCGGTGAGGGTTCCGGTCACGGAGGTACCTCTACACGCGGTCATAAAGGTGCTCAGTCAAGATCGGGATATTCCCGTAAAAAGGGTTTTGAAGGAGGGCAGATGCCACTTCAGAGAAGACTTCCAAAGTTTGGATTCAACAATATTAACAGAGTTGAATACAAGGGTATCAATCTATCTACCATTCAGACACTTGCAGAGAAAATCGGAGTTGATGTGCTGACAATTGACACTCTTATTGAGGCTGGTCTTGTATCAAAAAACCATTTGGTTAAAATCCTTGGCAGTGGCACTCTAACCATTAAACTTGATCTCTCAGCCCACGCTTTTTCAAAATCTGCAATTGCTCAGATTGAAGCGCTACAGGGTAAGGCGACAATAATCTAAAGTAAAAGATGAAAAAACTGATCGATACAATAAAAAATATCTTCAAGATTGAGGAGCTGCGTAAAAGAATAGTATATACTATGCTTTTACTGCTGGTTTACCGCCTGGGAAGTTATGTGGTGTTACCCGGTATAGATCCGACACAACTCGCAAACTTACAATCGCAGGCCTCCGAAGGTCTTCTGGGTCTTCTGAATATGTTTTCCGGAGGAGCATTCGGAAACGCTTCGATTTTTGCACTCGGTGTTATGCCTTATATTTCGGCATCCATCGTGATTCAGCTTTTGGGTATTATGATTCCATATTTTCAGAGATTGCAGAGAGAGGGAGAGAGTGGAAGAAGGAAGATGAATCAGTGGACCAGATATCTTACAATTGCAATTCTGGCACTACAAGGTCCTGCCTATATGGCAAACCTTCACGTTCAGCTGCCGGAGAGTGCATTTTTGTTTAGTGGATTCACATTTAATATTTTTGCCACAATTGTTCTTATTGGAGGAACTATGTTTATAATGTGGTTAGGAGAGAGGATTACCGACCGCGGCTTAGGTAATGGTATCTCTCTAATAATCATGGTTGGTATCATTGCACGTCTGCCTTTTGCCCTTTTAGCCGAAGGAACCTCAAGAATAAATCAGACTGCAGGTGGTGGTATTCTTATGCTCATAGTGGAACTTATTGTACTTTTCTTTGTGTTTGTTGCAACAATAGCACTTGTTCAGGGAACGCGAAAGATTCCGG
>CAZCXB010000280.1:0-1970 GCA_964502485.1 uncultured Muribaculaceae bacterium
GCAGGTAGTGAGAATGAGCGGCAAAACGACTGATAACTGAATTCACGCTTTGTAAAACGACCCTCTTCCGGAGTTGTCTTCTCCTCTCTTTTCTCGGAAGAGATTGTAAGAACACTTTGTATGATCTCAATCCTGAAATCTCCCTTCTCCATACCCGGAGCCGCTACCTCTACTTCAAAATTTTCATTATTCTCAATAATATTAACCGATGGCAATGTTGTATTGGTCATAGAATAGTTACCAAGTGACCAGTCATTCCAGTCTTGGTTAATAAAGTCATTAAACAGATTTGTCCACATAGGTGTACTCTCTCTTCTTCTAATCAGTGTCATAATAACCTCCTTTTTTATGAATACTATTTTTAAATAAATTTTAGTTAACTATATTTTTTCAAATATAGTACCAGAAGGATAGAAACTAAAAAATCTGACAAAATGTCAGACTTTTTAGTTGAGTAATAAACCAATTGGCTTAATATCTGAATAATAGAGATTGAAGTATAGCAATAAAAAATTAAAATTGAGACTTTATCCAATTACCTATAGTTTCAAGTACCTTCGGATTAACCGTCTCTTCAATTGTTGAATACTCATTAGGATGACCACTCTTAGCTTGTTGGAATAGATGGTTTAATCCCTCAAATTCAATAGTAGTAACATTAATGTTACTATGTATAACAATTCTGTTATCGGGGCGTTTTTCTCCTGTTACAGCATAATAAATAGCATCAAGATTCTCTTTATATGGCACCTGTAGATCCTTTGTCCCATTTATTGCAAGTATTGGACAGGTGACGCTCTTTAATGACTCTGCCGGATTGTAGTTAAGAAAGAATAACATCCATGGAGAGGTTAATGAATTTACCTGATCTCGTATTATATTCTCAGGAATTGTACCTTTCATTTCGTCTCTTAAAATCTCGGCAATTTGTAATCTAACCGCTGGCAGATTATCAATTTTTTGACTAAGTAAGTCAAATATCTTTTCATTAACCTTGCGGTAGGCTTCAATATCTGCAGAAGGTATACCCCCTGCAGCCGAAATAAGCTCCTGTTGTGCAAGAATAATATCTCTTCCGGGCAGTGCTGTTCCAGCCATCAAAACAATAGACGAAATCTCACTCTTGTATTGAGATGCGACAATTGATGCTACAGCTCCACCTTCGCTATGCCCTATAAGAGCAATTTTCCCGATATCATCTCTCTCCCTGAGAAACCTGTATGCCCAGTAAACATCCTCTGCAAAATCAGTAGTTATCGCCTTGGCAAAGTTACCTCCCGATAATCCAAAGCCCCTGTCATCGAAACGTAAGACGGCTAATCCCAATTTGGTAAGGTAGTCAGAAATTACAAGAAAAGGTTTGTGTCCCATTATCTCCTCATCTCTGTTTTGAGGGCCACTTCCACTTATAAGAATAACAGCATTATAGAGAGTGCCCTCTGATGGCAGGGTAAGAGTACCGGAGAGGACGATACTATCTTTATAGTTTGTGAATAGAACCTCTTCACTCCTGTATGGATATGGCTTTTGTGGCAATTGAGGTCTACCTGATCCGGAAGGGGCTCTTTTTGAGAGATTAAGTGGGAGTGTTAGTCCTGATTGTCTAAAGGTTCCAATTATTTTTTCTCCGGTATAGACACCTGTATACTCCATCATAATTGAGGAGTGTTTGATATGAAGTATAGAGTTTTCATATTTAACTGATTCAACCGGAATATTTGATACACCCTGAGAGGGGCTATCCATTGTACCTTTCAATGAGTCTCCAACCATAGAGAAATTAAACGTAAGAGGCAATTGAGAGTTCTCTATTTGTAGTGTACCATACCACTTTCCCTCGATTGATTGAGAAAAAGCGCAGATTTGGAACAAAAGTGAGGCAATAATAAGAGAAAAGCTGGCTGTTTTTTTAATACTCATGTTATAATATGGTAAATTGCGCTTGGGCTCCAAATGAGAGATATTTTAGA
>CAZCXB010000281.1:0-1957 GCA_964502485.1 uncultured Muribaculaceae bacterium
GCCGTACCCCAGGGTGAAACCCGTGCATTGCAGGCTATAAGAGCCAGTTTGTCAACGATATGAGGGTAAGTTACGGCCCACTCGAGTGCCTGGAATCCGCCTATTGAGCCTCCAGTAATAAGATCTATCTGCTCAATGCCAAGTGCCTCCCGTAAAATGTTGTGAGCTTTAACGATATCTCTTACAGTTACTTGTGGGAAGCGGAGCAGATACTCCTTTCCATCTTTGTAAACCGATGTAGGTCCTGTTGTTCCGTAGCAGGAGCCAAGGACGTTTGCGCATATTATGTAGAACTTATCTGTGTCAAAAAGTTTTCCGGGGCCGGTGAGTCCATCCCACCACTCTGTTGGGTTGGAGTTGGCGGTAAGTGCGTGGCAGATCCATATAACTCTTTTATCGGGAGAGTAGTTTGCCGTATGGTGATAGCAAATCTCAAGGGAGTCGATAACCTCTCCGCTCTCCGTCTCAAATTTTTCGAAATATCTGAAAACCTCTCTCTTCATCTTCTCTCCCCCCCTAAAAAGTTAAAAAGGCGTTTTGAAGATCTCTCTTTATATCCTCAATATGCTCTATACCAAGCGATACTCTAAGGGAGCTCTCTCCGATTCCTGCATTTTGCAGCTCCCGGGGTGTCATCTGAGAGTGGGTTGTTGATGCCGAATGGCTTATAAGTGTTTTGTTGTCTCCAACATTGGTGAGGTGGCTTATAAGAGCCAACCGGCTAACAAATTGCGAGGCCTGCTCTTTGCTCCCCTTGATTGCAAATGATAGTACACCTCCAAACCCGTTGGTGAGGTAACGTTTAGCTCTTTCATGGTTTGGATTGTTGCTAAGACCCGGATAGTTAACCGACTCAATTTTAGGGTGTGCCTCAAGCCATTTTGCCAGCTCAAGTGCGTTATTTACAACTCTCTCGACCCTTAGTGAGAGGGTCTCTACCCCTGTGAGGATTAGGAATGCATTGAATGGACTCAGACAACATCCCCAGTCGCGAAGACCCTCTGTTCTTGCTTTAACTGCAAAGGCGATATTTCCTGTAGCTGACCCCTCTCCGAAACTCTCCCAAAAGCTAATCCCGTGATAGGACTCAGATGGGTTTGTAAATTGTGGAAACCTGCCGTTGTCCCACCGGAATTTTCCGCTATCCACAACAATGCCAGCCAGTGAGTTGCCGTGCCCCCCAATCCATTTTGTGGCAGAGTGAGTTACAACTGCTGCACCCAACTCGATCGGGCGGCACAGGTATCCCCCTGCTCCAAATGTGTTATCTACTATAATTGGAACGCCGTGTTTTTTGCTGATCTTCTCAAACTCTTTAAAATCAGGAATATAAAAATTTGAGTTACTGATTGATTCAAAATAGATTGCCTTTGTTCTGCTATCAATTAATGCTTCAAAAGCGGCCGGGTCGTTAATAGGAGCAAAACGGCACTCGATGCCAACTTTTGCAAAGCTAATTTTAAATTGGTTGTAGGTGCCGCCATAGAGTGAAGAGGAGCTGATTATGTTATCTCCCTCTCCTGCAATATTTTGTATGGCAAGGAATTGGGCTGACTGACCCGAAGATGTTGCCACTGCTGCGGCACCCCTCTCCAGGGCTGTAACTCTCTGCTCCAAAACATCGGTGGTTGGGTTTGAGAGCCTTGTATAGATATTTCCGAACTCTTTTAGAGAGAACAGGTTGGCTGCCTGTGTTGCAGTGTCAAAATGAAATGCAGATGTCTGTATAATTGGAGTTGCGCACGGCCCGTTTGATGTTACATTGCGGCCTGCGTGTACCTGTAGGGTATCAAAATGTTTTGTCGTCATTTGTGATGATGATAAATGGAGTTGATAATTTTTTGATCTTTTTCGGGAGAGATCCCGAGTGGATTTTTGGGCTTACACCCAATGGACCTTCGAAAGGCCCGGAAAACTATCTATGCATCTGCCGATGCATTCGCATCATCATCTGTTT
>CAZCXB010000282.1:0-1953 GCA_964502485.1 uncultured Muribaculaceae bacterium
ATATAAATAATAGATTATCAATATAATGTAAAATACTATCTATGAAATATATTATTAGATTAAAATTGAAAGTTATGAGCAATAAGTAGGAGGTAGATTATTTTAGAAATTAATAGATAATATTTTTCAATATACTCCACTCTTCAGTCATATTGTTAAATAGCATCAGTTTGTCACCCCTACCTCTAATTATAGATGTCTCTAACTCGTTTACCAGGTCGGTTAGCTTACCAAAACTCATATTAAGGGCAATCCCCTTTATCTTATGATTTGTCTTACGCGCCTGATCGGAATTTCCGTTAATAAGCGACTCTTTAAGCAACAAAAGAGACTCTTCCATCTCAATGTCAAGAGAGTTTAATAGGTCTGTGAGTACATCTATGTTATTATCAACTCTTTGCATCATTTCGTTTCTGTTGAAGTGAGATGCAAGTTCGCTCTTAGAGAGGCCGTTCCCAAAATCAGACCTATTATCCCCACTAACAACACTCTCATCCTCTTTTTCTGTAAGATAGCTCCTAAGAACTTTATGAAGCTCCTTTTGTTCAATAGGTTTTGTAAGAAACGCATCCATTCCGGCATTAGAACAACTCTCCCTATCCTCTTTGGAGACACCTGCAGTCAATGCAATTACCGGAATATGTCCGCCATTTGACGACTCAAAAGCACGAATCTCCCTTGTTGCCTCCAATCCATCAAGCTCCGGCATCTGAACATCCATAAGAATCAAATCAGGGCTGCTCTCTTTAGCAATCCTTACTGCCTCTCTGCCATCCCTTGCCTCAAAAAATACTGCTTTATCCAGATAGCTGTTTACGAGTGTCTTAATAAGAATCATATTCATCTGAACATCCTCTGCAATCAAAATTTTGGGACTCGACTTCATAACTCCTGTAAAATGAGAATTACTCTCTCCGGAAGCACTCTCTTTATTCACTTTTACCTGACCGGAGATAACGCCTGTTTTTGAGAGATTAAGCAGATATTCGTGAAGCTCACGAATCTTTACCGGCTTTATAAGCTTATAGATCATACCGGAGTTACGACACTCCTCATTTATCAGAGAGTCATCATCTGAGCTGCACATCAAAATAACCGGAAACTTCTCTTTTTCAAGAGATGAATCTGCCCTAAGCATCCTAATAGTGTCAATCCCGTTAATAAGAGGCATCTTATAATCTATGACAAGCACATCAAAAGGGTCAGAAATTTTAATTGTCCTGATAGCCTCAAGACCATCTTCACAGGTGACACAATCAACTCCCCAGCTTTTAAGAGTCTGCTCAAGAATAGTTCGGTTATTACGATTATCATCAACAATTAAAACCCTTTTGATGTTGTCGAGTATTGAGCCCCCTATTTTATCACTGAAATCTACCGAAGTCTCAATAGAGAAGAAAAATTCGGAACCCTTACCATGTGTACTCTCCATATGAATTTTATCCCCCATCTTCTCCGCCAGATGGTTTGAAATAACCAATCCCAAACCGGTACCTCCAAATTTTCGAGTTGTAGAAGAGTCAGCCTGAGTGAATGCCCTGAAAAGTTTTTTCTGCTCCTCCAGAGTTATACCTATTCCTGTATCGCGAATTTTAAATGTAAAGACACCTTTTGATCTGCTTTTCTTCTCAAAACGAAGAGATAACTCAACCTCTCCACTCTCTGTAAACTTGATGCCATTACTTAGAAGATTTACAAGAATCTGTTTTAGTCTTATTGGATCCACAACTGCATAGCGAGGAGTCTCAGGATCTATATTTAGCAATAGTTCAAGTCCTTTCAGAATTGCTTGATATTTAACCATCTCACAAACCTGCTCGGCAATCTCAATAATATCCGTCTTAATAGGAGAGAGCTCAAGCTTGCCGGCCTCAATCTTTGAAAAATCAAGGATATCGTTGATAATCTCCAGTAGCGACTGTGCAGATATGTTTGCATTCTCCACAAATTTCT
>CAZCXB010000283.1:0-1943 GCA_964502485.1 uncultured Muribaculaceae bacterium
TCGGTTGGTGTTAATGTGTTTCCCTGAAGCGGATTAAGTGCAAACAGCATGCTTATTGCCATTATGCAATAAATTGTCTTTTTCATATCTCAGATTTTAAATTTGATTATAGAGCAAAGGTCACTCTCAAACTACTCAAAAGTGTTATATAACTCCCTCTTAAACTTACATCATTCACAGATTAAAATAGGGTATCGGGTAACAGATATCAGGTATCAGGTATCAGGAAGTCAATGCCTAAGTAACGTTGACCTTTTTAATACTAGTTTTTCTTAATTTATGATGTATAATGTTTACTGTTGATAACGGGAGATAACTTGGAGAGTTATCCTCGTTATCAATAGTCTCTCTAAACGCCCTTGGCGTTAATTTCTTGAGTGCTTTATGAGGTTTTCCTGTGTTGTACATCAATACCGTCTTGTCTAACAGCCTTCTAAGAGACTTAATATCTTTTGGACCGTAATGATAAAGATAGTTGTTTTTAACTGTTCCGTTTAACCTCTCAGCATGTGTGTTCTCATAGACCTTTTCTTCTGTCATTGAGTTAATCATATTCAAATCATTGGTGAGAGATTTAAAGTCATTACAATAATACTGGCCTCCTCCGTCTGAATGTAATATAGCCCCATCCAGATTGACTTTCCCACGCTCCCTGATTAATCTGTGCAATGCAGGTATGGTTGTATCCTCTGTACGCAGACTCTCACTGGCTGACCATCCGACTATCTCCCGAGTATAGAGGTCCATTATAAGGGTAAGATAGTAGGTATCTGACCCAATATCAAAGTAAGTAATGTCACTCACAAAAACCTGGTTGACACGTGTAACCTCAAGTCCCTGTATCTTATTAGAGAACCTGGTTACTCCGAGGCTATTGGTTGTAACCCTATAGTTCCTGAGTCTCTTGAGCCTGTATCCTGAGTCCATGCAAAACCTTTCAAACTGATCTCTACCCATAAAGGAAGGCTTTAGCTTCAGGTAAATATCCCTCGCTGACATACGTGGATGATCACGACGTATCTCATTTATCAGAGGCACTAATTGCTCCTGCTCATCGTACAAATATCTACGTCGCTTGAACATCTGATGAAACGATTGTTTACTTATATCCAGACCATCCAAAAGATCCTTCATTTTCTTCCCGTGCTCTTTTCGGTTAAGCTGGTACCAGTCGAGAGCTTTGAACCTACTTTTTTTTTAATGTCAACACCATAGTCCGCTTCCGCGATCTCTATCATCTTATCCTTAAACTCTAACAGCAATTGCTTCTGTCCTATTATCCGCTCTAGTTCCTTAATCTGCTCCTGTAGAGCCTTGATCTTAGCTGTGTCACTCTTTGACTCAACCACCTGTTTTACTTGTTTCTTTGCCATTGCCGAGTATCTATAAATCCATCTATATACAGAAGTCCTACTAACTGAGTAGGTTCTGCAAATATCGGTAATGGATGTAATGTTACGTTCTAGCTCCCTGATTTTCTTCTTCTTAAAATCATCACTGAACGATCTTTGAAATTGAGGCTTAATTTCATGATCAAAATAGTTTACTTTTCCCATATCGTTAACCGCTTTTTTTGGTCAACGTATTTCAGGCACCGACAGGTTTCAGGTTTCAGGTTTACTCCCTTGTATTGACCCCCTTTAAACTGGACTAATTTCCACAGGGTTTAAAATTGAAGATTTAAATATATTATTTTTATTTACCCAAAACAAGTCTTCAGGGGAGGAGCCAAGTCCATGGAGTGGATACGGCTTCTCTCTGAAGATAAATATTTCTTTATTTTTCTGATTTTTCTGTATTCCAATAATTCCTGATTCCCAGAGTTTTAAAAATTTCAAGGGTGGATAACTCAGGAGCGATTTCATAGCTCTTGTTTGATTATAAGCATGATAAAACTCCTTAAAAATCTCCCTTGCATGTTCAATATCTTGAAAGATATGTCT
>CAZCXB010000284.1:0-1935 GCA_964502485.1 uncultured Muribaculaceae bacterium
AACAGAGAAACATAGAGATTGAGAGAAAAGAGATGATTCTCCGCTCTGTTCAACTTGGAACCGATCAAGCTGCAAGAGCCAACGATAAAGACAGTTACATTGAGGCAGAGTATGCAAAATACATAAAGGACTCATCAATTAACGAACAGGGTAAAGATCTCACTCTTTATATATGTACCGTTGAAAACGGAGAGAGGTTCTATGTAATTCCACTTAGAGGAGTAGGTCTTTGGGGCCCCGTTTGGGGATACATCTCTTTAAAAGGTGATTTTAACACAGTTTACGGAGCCACTTTTGACCACAAAAGCGAAACTCCCGGACTGGGTGCTGAAATTTCTACACCTGCATTCTACAAACAATTTGAGAATAAGACCGTTTTCGATAACGCAGGAAATTTTGTCTCAATTCAGGTAGTAAAGGGTGGTGCTGATCTGTCAAACGGACACGAAGTAGATGCCATTTCAGGAGGAACAATCACCTCCAAAGCTGTTGAGGATATGCTCTTTAAGAACATCAAAGAGTACACAACATTCTTTGCAGCAAAACTGAAAGAGGCAGAAGAGAGAGCAGCAGAAGCGAGAGCAGCAGAAGCATCATTGCAGCTACAACTAAGTGATTCAACTGCTGTAACTCCGGCACTTCAGGTAAATATTAAATAACCGAGAAATATAGATATATATGTACAAAAAGATATTTATAGAGCCCCTATTTAAAAACAACCCGGTATCAGTTCTGGTACTAGGCATCTGCTCGGCTCTGGCAGTAACGGTTAAACTGGAACCCGCACTGGTAATGGCACTGTCAGTTACCATTGTGATGGGATTCTCCAACGCGATAATATCATCCCTTAGAAATACAATTCCCAACCGAATAAGAATTATTGTACAACTTGTAGTTGTAGCAATGCTTGTAATACTTGTCGATCAAGTACTTAAAGCATTTGCATACGAAGTGAGCAAACAACTTTCGGTTTTTGTAGGGCTGATTATTACAAACTGTATAATTATGGGTAGGATAGAGGCTTTTGCACTTGCAAACAAACCTCTGCCTTCGCTTATTGACGGCATTGCAAACGGACTAGGATACGGAATCATACTTGTAGCTGTAGCCTTTTTCAGAGAGCTGTTCGGTTCAGGATCACTTATGGGATATCAGTTGATACCTGCATCGTGGTACATAAAGAACGGAGGGTTCTACGAAAACAACGGCCTCTTCATACTGCCCCCAATGGCACTGATACTTGTAGGAGTATTCATTTGGGTACAGAGAAGCATTCAAAAAGAATTAATTGAAAAATAACACATACCTCTATGCAAGAATTAGTTAATATATTCGTAAAGTCTATTTTCATAGACAATATGGTATTTGCATATTTCCTTGGAATGTGTTCATACCTGGCAGTATCTAAAAACGTCAAAACTGCGGTAGGGCTTGGAATAGCTGTCATATTTGTTTTGGGAGTAACACTTCCTGCAAACTACCTGCTTTTTAAATATGTACTCTCCGACGGGGCGCTGGCTTGGCTTAACCCCGAGTATGCAAATATTGACCTCAGCTTTTTAAGCTTCATTATCTTCATTGCGGTAATTGCTTCAATGACTCAGCTTGTCGAAATGGTAGTTGAGAAGTTTTCACCCGGACTCTACTCCTCACTTGGAATTTTCCTCCCCCTGATCGCAGTTAACTGCGCCATTCTGGGAGGTTCACTCTTTATGCAGGAGCGAGCATACGAAACACTTGCACAGGCAACAGTATTCGGGCTCGGCTCGGGTCTGGGATGGTTTCTGGCAATTGTAGCTCTGGCTGCCATTCGTGAAAAGCTCTCCTACTCCAATGTTCCGGCACCTCTAAGGGGGCTGGGAATTACATTTATTGTAGTTGGTCTTATGGGCATCGCATTTATGAGCTTTATGGGCATTAAACTCTAGGAGGAGA
>CAZCXB010000285.1:0-1935 GCA_964502485.1 uncultured Muribaculaceae bacterium
ACTTGGTGCAACCCCTGTGTAGAGGAGCTGGAGGCAGTTTCGCAGAGATTTGAGTCGTGGCAAAAGGAGATTGATTTTAAATTTGTGGCTATAAGTGTAGATGATGCCCGCTCAACATCTAAGGTGCGCAGCTTTGTCTCGGGCAAGGAGTGGCCATTTACAGTGCTTCTGGATGCAAATCAGGATATTATGAAGGCGATGAACATCTCCACGGTTCCCTTTACAATGATTTTGAACAAACAGGGAGTTGTCAAATACAGCCACTCGGGATATATTCCCGGAGACGAGAATACTCTAATTAAGGAACTCAAAAAAATTATTGATGAAAAATAGGATAGCAATGGCCACTCTGGCTCTGCTGGTGACGGTCGGGACGTTGTTGGTGACGGCCGGCACGTTTGCCCAAAACAGGTCGCAATTCTCGGGAAGCGTTACAAGCATTAACCATCTCTACCGCACAGACCGGGCAATAAACTTCACAAGACCCTCCAACCCTTTTGCCACAAACACTATAACCCAATTGCAGTACAGCTATTCTGCATTCAGTGCCGGCCTCCAGTACGAAGCCTACTTGCCACCACTCTCCGGATATCCATATCAGCTTGAGGGCAATAAGATTACAGGCAGATATTTTCGCTATGCAAAGAATTCGATAGACCTTACCGTAGGCAGTTTCTACGAACAGTTCGGGAGCGGATTGATATACAGAGCATACGAAAACAGAGATCTTGGCATCAACAGCGCCACCGACGGATTGAAGGTGATATTTCGCCCACTCCCATATTTAAGAGTCACCGCCCTTTATGGAATGCAAAGAAGATTTCTGGAGTACACCAAGAACTACATCAAAGGTGTAGATGCAGAGGTATTGATAGACAGCCTATTTGGGAGCTCTGCTTTTATGAGGGTAGGTGCAGGCTTTATAAGCAGATATGACAAATATACCGGCTCGCAGGATGGAATTCCGGAAAATGTAAATGCAGCATCAATAAGGGCATCACTCAACTTAGCAAATACCGAGCTTACAGCTGAGTACGCAAACAAATCCGGCGACCCATCACTATTCAATCAATTTACCATCTGCACAGGGGAGTCCCTGCTCATAAACGGAAACTACACAAAGAGACGATTCGGCCTCTTCTTGTCGGCAAGATTTCTCAAGAGTATGAATTTTTCCGGCGACAGAGAGTTTGACGACATCTACAACAGCGTCAACTATCTGCCTGCAAACACAAAGCAACACTCATATATGCTCGCCAACATCTACCCATACGCAACCAGGACCGAAAACGAGTTCTCCATCCAGGGCGAGATGAGCTACACATTCAAAAAAGGATCTGCACTGGGCGGCAAATATGGAACCGGAGCCAGGATAAACTTCTCACAAGCCAGGGAGCTTAAGCAGAGGGCGGGCGCCTCCTCCATAAAACTTATCTCGGCAGGGGAGAGCCTCTACTTCCAGGACCTGAATGTAGAGCTCACCAAGAAGATGAGCAACAAATTCAGCTGGATATTCACATACATCAACCTACAGTACAACAAAGCATTAATCGAGGCGCCCGTATTCGACTTCGTAAAATCCCACACCATAATCGCCGACCTCCACTTTAGATTTTCCAACAAAATCTCCCTCAGAACCGAGCTTCAACAACTCTTCACAAAACAGGACCAAGGCAACTGGAGCGCATATCTGGCCGAGGTCGGCCTCGCCCCACACCTCTCATTTTTTGTCTCGCAGATGTTCAACACCCAAGGCAGTTCCAGCGGCCAGGTAGGTTCCAATGGCCAAGGCAGCCCCAAAGGCGGATACTACAATGTGGGAGCCGGATACAAAACCAACCGGGTGAGATTTGCCCTCGGGTTCGGGAGACAAAGAGAGGGGCTAATCTGCTCCGGCGGAATCTGCCAAAGAGTTCCCTCCTACAAGGGCTTCAA
>CAZCXB010000286.1:0-1911 GCA_964502485.1 uncultured Muribaculaceae bacterium
GAAATATTGTGTATTTTTGCATGGTTAATATAAAAAAACAGAGATGAAAATAGTAAAAATGATATTGCCGGTGCTTCTCTTTGCAGCATCTTTTACAGCTTGTTCGGGAAGATCTTCCGCTGAGGAGAAACTTGGCTCAGTTGAGTCCAAGTCACAGGATAAGAGATATGTAATAACCATTAATAAAGCGGAGTTCAACAAAAAAGTTGCAGATATATCAGGTATTACAGATGAGTGGAAATATCTTGGTGACAAACCTGCAATTATAGATTTTTATGCAGACTGGTGCGTCTATTGTCGCAAGCTGGCACCTGTGCTGGAGGAGCTTGCAGCGGAGTATGATGGGAAAATCTATATATATAAGGTAGATACCGAAAAAGAGAGAGAGATAGCTGCAGCTTTCGGAGTAAGAGCACTTCCCACACTCCTCTTTATTCCTCTTAATGGAGATCCTCAGGTTGCCCAGGGAGCTGTTCCAAAAGAGGATCTTAAAAGGTTTATAGATTCAGTTCTTTTAAAGTAGGTATATATAGCGATGAAGAAACTTTGTATAATAAGAGATATCTGTCGTTCTATTAGTGATTTTGAGAATGAATTTCACAAGATACACGGATTGTGCCTTAACGAAGGGATGGTTCTCTGCTCTCTAAAGGAGAAGAGACTCTCCTCCGGCGAGATAGCTAAACAGATAAACCTGACCTGCTCAAATACATCTAAACTAATAAGATCTATTGAAGATAAAGGTTTTATACAAAGAGATCTCGGTGCAGAGGATAGAAGGCAGATGTACTTCTCATTAACAGAGGTGGGTCTGGCTAAACTTGAAGAGATTGAGTCAGATAAGATTGAGCTTACAGGACCTCTGGCAAAGATTGGGAATAAATCTTAATTCTCTTCTCAATTTTGTCCACAACCCTTGCCAAGGTTATACCCACTCTTCGCTTAGGATCTCTCCTCTGAGGCTCATTATTAGTGATTTGATGGGAATTTTTCTTGCTGCCTTCTCTCTTGCCTGTTTTGCTATCATGAGCAGGCCGCTGCAGCAGGGAACTTCCATCATAAGAACTGTTATTGTATTGAGATTTGATTGATCGATCATTATAGATAGCTTGTCTATATAGCTGTTTGTGCCGGTGTCAAGTTTTGGGCAGGCAATGGCCAGGCTCTTGTTTCGGAGAAAACTCTCGTGGAACGATCCATGGCTGAATGCCGAACAGTCAGAGGCAAGAAGAAGATCGCTCCTTTTCAAAAAGCCGGCATTAGGGTTAAGAAGATGCAGTTGTACAGGCCACTGTTCCAGACGTGAAACTCCTCCTGAATAATCACTTGACAATCCGTTTGAAACTCCATTTGAAGCAGCAATTGGCGCCACTTTTACCTTTCTAAAATCCTGCTCCATTGAGCCCGGACATCCACATGCAAGATTTGCACTCTTTTCGGGGCCGGTTACAATCTCTTTGGGACTATCGATTAATGATAGGTCAATCTTAAAACTGTTAGCTTTGCACCACTCAACACCCTCGTTATACCATACTATCTCACCTAAATCTTTTAGGTGCTTGAGGTGGGCAAGAACAACCTTCTCTCCCTTAGGTGAGATCCTCTCCATCACAGCAATCTCGTTATAAGGTTCGGCCTCTTTCTCTATCAGCTCAATAGCGCCCACAGGACACTCTCCGATACATGCACCAAGGCCGTCGCAATAGAGTTCACTAACCATAACAGCTTTCCCCTCAATAAGCTGGAGAGCTCCTTCATGACACCCTTCAACACAGTTTCCGCACCCATTGCAAAGCTCCTCGTCAATTTTTATCACTTTTCTTTTCATCGCTCTATTTTTTTTATTTGTTACTATTCGATTATGGTGCAAAACTAACCGCTGTAGAGTTAAAAAGGTGTAACAAATGATAC
>CAZCXB010000287.1:0-1908 GCA_964502485.1 uncultured Muribaculaceae bacterium
AAAAATTGGTTTTTGCCGGAACGGTAAGCCGCCCTCGCATAATAAACCAAACTTGATTATATCATCCTTTAATAAAAAATACTTCGTCGATTTATAATCACAACTTTCACAACGGCGTATTTTTAGATCATTGTCTGAACGCGTGTAAGCTTCATTAAGAGCACACTGCTCAGAGGAACCGTTATTGTCGTGGTTATGGGAATTTGTACCGTGCTGGTGTTCATGTTGATGTTCATGCTTGTGTTCATGGTCTCGCTGATTTTTATTGTCATAATCAGTTTCAAGCAGAGCCACTGTTAAACCATTGTGATGATGATGGGGAACAACAGCGTGAGCCAACATAATTATGTTGGAAAATAACAAGAGGCTTATGTATATTGCTTTTTTCACGCTATATGCTTAGTAATTCTCAAAGATAATAAAAGAGATCGAACCTAATGTCGAGTCGCCAAAATTTTATACTATTTAATAAATAAACCCATATAATTATGGAGGAAATCCAAAAAAATGAAATGTTGTAATCAGCAAATAAATTTACCCATTTTTTCGTAAATAGGATTCCTCATTTTTTCGCAATTAAGCTTCCCCATTGGGTGTTGGTTTATTAAATATTGTTTTTCTATTGTCCATTCTATAGCTATTTCCTTCAAGCTTAACAACTTCGCACTTGAATAAGAGTCTGTCAAGCAGTGCCGTTGCTACCACTTCATCATCGAGTGTCTCTGCCCACTCTTTTGGGGATTTATTTGTTGTAATAATTATTGAGCACATTCCATGAAGCGAGTTAATAAGGTTAAAAAAGCTCACTGCATCGCTTTTCTTCATTGGGAAGAGCATAATATCATCTATGGCTATAAGGTCTGCTTTCAGCAGTCTTTTGTATGCGTTAAGAGCCTTTCCGGAGATGTCTTTTAATTTGAGTATTTCAATTACCTCTTCCATTGTTTTGAAGTATGACTTGTAACCCATTTTAGCAGCATCGTGAACTAAACCGGCTGCAAGATATGTTTTACCAACACCGGGAGGCCCCATAAGTACCAAGTTGTAGCAGTTATCCATCCATACCAGCTCTCTGAGTTGTTTCATCTCCGGTTTGCTTATTCCATTGAAGTGACTGAAGTCGTATTTGTCAAGATTGTGATCTGATGGTAAATGTGCTCTTTTTAGCAATGACGTCATTTTCTTCTGTTGTCTTACCAATATCTCATCATCAAGGATACTCTTGAGGAACTCAATATAACTTGGCTTGTCTATCTGGGCTGTATGTATGTACTTTTCTGCCCCTGATTGCAACACATTAATTTTTAGGGTTAATGCGCTTTGTTTAACTCTCTCCAGCTCTACCATGACATTATGCTTTGATATGAGTTAATATCTCTTGTCTGAGGCTCCATTGCTATTTTGCGGAGAGTAGTCATATTCGTCTTTGCGGGAACTACTTTAACAGCCACCTGACCGTATAGAGTTTTGGCTATATCGGCAAAGCCGGCTGCATTATAAATACTCCTGTCAATGCATATATCAAGAGCCCTCTTTATTGTCTCCTTATCATACCTTCCTATGCTATGTTTAAGAGAGACCAGGTTGTCTTTAAGATATCGCTTCTTCTTATCCGACAGTAATTGCACCCATGAATTAGCTTCAATAGTATCACCAAGCCCGCTAAGAACCTGCTCATAAAGCTCCGAACTGGATATGTCGGGGATTTTCCAGTGATCGACAGAAGAGACGTATCCTCCTTTGGTTTGTGGTATAAGATGCTCAGCAAGATTATCTCCGGACGCATTGGTAATAACAAGCTTATCTTCTTTAATATATAATCTTACGACTGTTCCGTCTCCCTGATATGAACCCCTTGGAAGAGAGTAGTAATTACCCTTATATCTTATTGTATGGTCTCTTCTGACA
>CAZCXB010000288.1:0-1903 GCA_964502485.1 uncultured Muribaculaceae bacterium
GTTCTATTTTAGCAATAATTGTCATTAGAATAATGACTTCTGCCACCGGCGAACAGAGCCTTATCGACAACATCAGATATCTACCTGTACAACATAATGTTTTTATCCGGATAATAATGAGAGCTTTAAGAAACAGAAGGGAGAGAGAGCAAATATGGAAAGGTCGTAATATCTACTGAAATCAGAGAAGCTTTCGCCTGCTTATCTCTCTGTTGATAAGATCAAGCTCTCTGCCTGTCTGGCCAGACATAGAGCTGTTCTCTTCGGCTCTTCTTAACAGATATGGAAGTACATCTCTTACCGGAGCATACGGAACGTATTTACACACATTGTAGCCCTCTGAAGCTAATGTAAAAGAGATATTATCACTCATACCGTATAGCTGAGAGAAGAATACTCTTTTATCGCTTCGGCTTAACCCTTTTTTATCTAACAGGGAGGCTAGGAGAAGCGTGCTCTCATAATTGTGTGTACCACAGAAGAGTTCGAAGTCGCCTATATGTTCCGTCACATACCTTAGCCCATCATTAAAACACTTGTCTGTAGACTCTTTATCCGGGTGAATAGGATCGGGATATCCGCCGATTTTTGCCTCTCTCCTCTCCTGTTCCATATATGCACCTCTAACAAACTTTATACCCGGAATAAACCCCTCTCTTTTGGAAAGATCGTGAATATACAGAAGGTAATCATACCTGTCTGTTCTATACATCTGCAACGTATGAAATACAATTGCTCTCTGTTTATTGAATAGCTGCATCGCCTGCTCTGCAAGAGAATCGATGATTGACTGGTACTTATAATGCTCTGCATCAATAAGAATCCTCACATTTGAACTATGAGCCCTTTTGCATAGCTCCAGCACCCTCTCTTTAAAGCGATTGAATTCGTTTAACTCCTCAGGTGTTAGAGATGAGATATCTGCAGATGCTTTGTCAAGGATAGTTCCCGGTAAAAGTGCAGTTGGTTTGAATACGGCAAATACTATATTATCTCTGGTGCTTGCATACTCAATTGAGCCAATAATCTCGTTATATGCAATATTCACATCTTCATTAGTTGACCCTCCCTCCTTTGAAAAATCCAGTACAGATGTAATATTATAACTCATTAAAAAATTGGTAGTTTTAGCACACTCCTCGAGAGACTCCCCTCCAACAAACTGTCTGTAAAGCGTTGGTTTAACAATCCATGATATTGGCAGATAGAATTTTAGAGCAATATTTGTAAAAAACTTTAAGATAACAAGAAGAGCTCTGCTCTGAAGGGATAAAAAAAGAATTCTTGCATTTCTTAAGTCTCTATTACTCTTAGAGGAGAACGCTATCTTAGTGTTGTTGAAATCCATTATTTGTGGTTTTAACCAATTAATATCAATCCTTAGAAGGGTTACTTACTCCACAGCTTATTCCCCCTACTCCATCTACTGTTGGAAATTTGGTAACAAAAGCATCTTCAAGAGCTCCATACTTATCCCTATGTCTATCTATGTAGATTTTTACATAAGAACATGTTGGTATTATCTTTAGATTGTTCTCAATAGCATAGTCTAACACATACTTTACCAGATCGGCAGCTACTCCTCTGCCTCCAATCTGTTTTGGCACAATTGTATGTGTAAGATCTAAGCCATCACTGTATAAATTATATTCTACATATCCTGTAAAACCGTCAACATAGGTCTCAAACCTACTATCATCAACTTTATGAATAATTTGTCTCTCCATAATTAAAAAATTTTCTAAATATAGTAAAAAAAAAGAGGCGCATTACTGCGCCCCTTTAAATATTTAGATATTAGATTACGGCTTCTTAACAAGAACCATAACTTCATACTTCTTAGTTTTTCCAAACAGGTCAGTTACCTCAACTGTAATAGGAACCTGAATGTCAGCAACGATTG
>CAZCXB010000289.1:0-1874 GCA_964502485.1 uncultured Muribaculaceae bacterium
TCCGGCGTGTGAATCATTAGGGGTTTCGGCTATCCCGGCAAGCTCTTTATAAAGGAACTCCCTCCAGCACCCGAGAGGCTCTTTGCCAATTCTCGGGTTAAGCAGATACTTCTTGAAAATTTCGCTCTCGCCGGCGGTATTTCCGGAAGCGTTCAAGCCGGCGGTATTTCCGGAAGAGTTCTGCTCGGAGAGTTTCCGGGAATAGCCCTGCTCCAAAATAATTCTGATGTGACTCTCCACTACTTTTGAAGGGGTGTCACGTAAATCTTTTTCGGTAATGATGTCAAGCATATCGAGGCCAGCTTCAAAACTCTCCTGAGGCAGCCACTCCAAAAATTTTGCAATCTCTTTGTGGTTTCCTCGCGATGAGAGCAGATATCTCTTTACCCGCTCCTTTGGAACAACTCTCCCCTTTTTCTCGAGTTCGTCAATCAGAGCTGCAATTGAAGCACTGTCTACAAATGTTGCGGTGTAGACCTTTCTCAACGAATCACCCACGGCAATACGTCTGTTGTTCTCCTCCCGCTCCTGCTCAGTAATATTGACATCTGCCTTTCCCTCTGCCGGCGGGACAATATCCAAATCTGCTGCAAAAACATCCCCCTCAGCTCTGTCCAGAACGATTTGAACCACCTGCGCGGAGTCGGAATTTGTCCCGGCCGCTGTCCCGGAATTTGTCCCAGCAGTTGTCCCGGAATTTGTCCCGCCGGGGGTCACTTTTTTAAACCCGAATTTCCCGTTTTTGTGTGCCCAAACAATTATATCTCCCTTACCAAGAGTGGCTTGTGAAATACCATCTGCACCGGTAACAGCGGTGATTGCGCTGTAATACTCTGCATAGTTGTAAATTTTGTAATCTACCCCTGCCCCCTCAACCGGATTGCCGGCGGTATCGGTAACCAGTACCTTAACCTTTGCCACCGGGGCATAGTTGGCAGTTACATTTATCTCGGTAAAGACTTTTGTCCTTTTGATAATATCCTCTTCTCCATCATAATAGCCAAACACCCTGCTATGCATCAGCAAACCCCTTTGTGCAGTTGCACTAAACCAGGCAACATTTAACTTTGGCTCAGGCTCGCAGGCACCCAGGTAGTACCACTTCCCGTCTACCCACACCTCAACCCAGGCGTGGTTGTCATCTGTATGAGCCCAGCGAGGAGTGTAGACCTGTCTGGCAGGAATCCCCACCGAACGCATTGCAGCAACGGTAAATACCGACTCCTCACCACATCTGCCATAAGCTGTCTTCACCGTTGCGAGTGGAGATGAGGTCCTCTCATCTGACGGAGTATAAACCACCTTCTCCTGACACCATCTGTTTACCTCAATAACAGCATCATACAACGTAAGACCCTCTACTCTCTCCTTTAGCTCTTGGTAGAAAAGAACTCGGGACGAGTCCAAAGACTCATTGTTTGCCCTGAGCGGCAGAACAAAATGTCGGAAGATACCCTCCGGAATGCTCTTACCCCAAGGCATCTCCCTTCTCACCTTAAACGAATGCCTTACCCCTTCAAGAAACAGCTCGGGATTGTAGTCGGCAATATCGCCAATTGGCATATAGGCATAGAGAAACATAAGCGCCTCTCTCTCCCGTTTACTTTTACATTTTTCAAAGATTGTAAAGAGGGAGTCATTGCCGATGAGCACTTTTTTCATCTCAAAATCCTCCTCAACCATCTCCATATAGGCCGGGTTTGAGATTACAGGAGGCTCCGCCGGGGAGATAAATAACTTTACGACAATGGTTACTATGCACATAAGCAGAAGTGCATAAACAGTTCTTTTCGACATAGTGTGCGCGGGTTTTAAGCAGATTTGCAATTAATTATCAAACTTAGAAATTTTTTTTAAATTTGGATGTGAATAGG
>CAZCXB010000290.1:0-1872 GCA_964502485.1 uncultured Muribaculaceae bacterium
TCTATTCAGCGTTTCTTTTTCGAAACGGGCTGCAAAGATATGTGACTTTTTTTAAAGAACCAAAAGATTTAGAAAATAATTTCAAAAAAAATCAGCGAAAAGATTATGTTGCTGATTTATTTGCACTTAACAAATTTTACATTCTGGTATGACAATAGTTGTTTTTGACTTAATTTTGTGCTATGAATATTTATCTTGAGATATTTACCTCCTTTGCTAAAATAGGTGCTTTTACCTTTGGAGGTGGGTATGCGATGATACCGCTGATTCAAAAGGAGGTAGTATATAAAAGAGGGTGGCTCACAAACGACGAATTTATGGATTACCTTGCAATATCTCAGAGTGCACCAGGGATTCTCGCAATAAATATCTCCATTTTTGTTGGAGAGAAGCTCAAAGGATTTAAAGGGAGTGTAGTTGCTTCGCTGGGCACGGCACTCCCCTCTTTTGTAATTATACTTCTGGTAGCCCTATTCTTCCAAAGCTATAAAGAGAACGAAACTGTCGTTAAAATCTTCAAGGGTATACGTCCTGCTGTTGTAGCTCTTATCGCTGTTCCTTTCCTTACCCTTTCCAAATCGGCATCGTTAAACAGATATACTGCCATTATCCCTGTTATTACTATTATCCTTATAGCTTTTTTGGGGGTTTCTCCAATTTGGCTGATCCTATCCGGTGCAATGCTAGGCCTGTTTTATCACTTTCTATTTATCCGACAATGATTTACCTGCAGCTGTTCATAACATTCTTCAAAATAGGGCTCTTTACGTTCGGAGGGGGGTATGCTATGATTTCGCTTATTCAGAATGAGGTTGTTGTCAACCATAAATGGATAGATCCGGCAACCTTTACCGATATTATTGCCCTTTCGCAGATGACACCGGGACCTATCGGGATAAACAGCGCCACATATATCGGTTACACCGTAAGCGGGAGTGTCTGGGGGTCAGCGTTGGCTACATTTGCTGTATGCCTACCCTCATTTATCATAATATTGCTGATAGCTTATCTTTACAAACAGTTTAAAAACAACCTATGGTTTGAGGCTGCACTCAAAGGTATAAAACCTGTTGTTTTAGGTCTTATTGCATCTGCCGCCATTCTTCTGGTAACACCGGACAACTTTGTGGACTGGCGAAGCTGGGCAATTTTTGCCGGAGCATTTGTCTTCTCATTTTGGGGTAAACAGAATCCTATTAAAATCATACTGGCTTCGGGACTTCTGGGCTACTTAATATATTAAACGACTCACTACTGTTCGTCTGATTAATGTCTGGATAGCTGATTTGTTTTCATTTTGTTAGCTGGAGTTGTCAAATAATTACTAAATTTGTAATGCACAATTAACAAAAATAACAATGATGGATTCACTTGTAGAAAAGCACCTGCAGAGAATAGCATATACTCAGACCGACTTTATCCGCTCTTTGGCGGGTAGTATTGAGTGGGATTCCAGACTTATCGGGATAAAAGGTTCCAGAGGTGTTGGAAAAACGACATTACTGTTGCAATATATAAAAAACAATTTTGGCACAAGTTCTAAAGCACTATATATCAGCTTAGACAACATATGGTTCTCGGAAAACAGACTAAGCTCTCTTGTTAGTAATTTCGTAAGTAGAGGTGGTGAGCATCTTTTTTTGGATGAGGTGCATAAGTACCCTTCCTGGTCACAAGAGATAAAAAATATATATGACGACTATCCGAATTTACAAGTAGTATTTACAGGCTCCTCTTTGCTTGAGATACTTAATTCAAGAGCAGACTTGTCTCGCCGGGCAATTATTTATCATATGCAAGGATTGTCATTCAGAGAATATCTGGCAATGTATCATAATATTATAATAACCCCCGTAACACTTAATGATATAT
>CAZCXB010000291.1:0-1868 GCA_964502485.1 uncultured Muribaculaceae bacterium
ATGATGCTGCAAATGAACTGATAAAATATAACAGAGTTGATGTTTTCAGGGCAGGTATATGGAAACCCAGAACTCGTCCGGATACCTTCGAGGGTGTTGGTAGAGAGGGGCTAAAGTGGTTAAGAAACATTAAGAGGGACCTTGGCCTCCCGATTGCGACCGAGGTGGCAAATCAATACCATGTTAATGAGGCGCTTAAATTTGGAGTTGATGTTCTCTGGATAGGTGCCAGAACCTCTGCCAACCCTTTTGCTCTTCAAGAGATAGCAGATGCTCTACAAGGGGTTGATGTCACTGTTTTGATTAAAAACCCAATAACTCCGGATCTTGATCTCTGGATAGGAGCTATTGAGAGAATTTACAAGACAGGTATAAGAAAAATAGCAGCCATTCACCGTGGGTTTTCATCATACGAAAAGAGCAGATACCGTAACCAACCAATATTTCAGCTGCCCATTGAGCTTAAAAGAGCCATTCCGGAAATCTCTCTTATTTGTGATCCAAGTCACATTGGAGGAAGCAGAGAGTATATTTATGAACTCTCTCAAAAATCGATGGATCTCAATTATGACGGATTGATGATCGAATCCCACTGTAATCCCGATCAAGCCCTTAGTGATAGTAAACAACAGGTTACCCCTGCAGACCTTGATGCAATTCTTAAGAGAATTACTTTGAGGCAACCTGATACAGACAATCAGCTCTACAAGGATGTTATAACCGAACTGAGAAACAGAATTGACCAATATGACGACCAACTACTCGATCTTTTGGAAACCAGAATGAATACAGCTGAGACAATCGGTAAATACAAAAGGGAGAACAATATAACAATTCTGCAAAGCAACAGATGGGCTCAGATAATTGACAGAGCTGTAAACAAAGGGAAAGACAAGGGTCTTAGCGAAGATTTTATCTGCAAAGTATTCGAAGCCCTTCACCAGGAATCCATAAACCACCAGAACCAGGTAATGAACAATTAAGAACCGTTATTGATTCCTAGAGTCGAAAGAGGCGATTGCATCATTTGTATTAACCTAAGCGATTACATAATTTTTATTCAGAAGGTTGCTCTGGGTTAATCCAGGCAACCTTCTGCACAGATTTGTGGTCTTGGCCAATAATTTTGGAATAGAGCTCCGGCCTTCTGGCCTCGGTATAGCGATGCCCACCCGCAAGGGTAAGTTTATCTTTGGATAACTCTGCTGTGACAAAACAGTCGCCCAATTCGGTGCACTCTGCAATTATATCTCCAAAAGGGTCAAGTACCATAGAACACCCATTTTTAAGCTGATCACCGTCCATCCCAATTGGGTTTGAAAATACGGCATACACCGCATTATCGTGCGCCCTTGAAGGAAGCCACTTCATAAGCCACTCCCTGCCCTTTGGCCCATTAAACTCTCTTCTCAACATCTCCTGATTCTCTACCCTGTTTAACCACAGTTTTGGATCAACAAATCCCGAACCGGGCCTTGCAGAAGGGGTACACATTGTCACATGTGGCATAAAAATAATTTCGGCACCAAGAAGTTTAGTGGCCCTTACATTCTCAACCACATTATTGTCGTAACAAATAAGAATACCACATCTCCACCCCCTCAGATTGAAAATTGTATAGGAGTTACCCGGTTTAATTACAGGATTAATAAAAGGGTGTAATTTTCTGTGTTTAGCAATCAATTTGCCATCATCTACACATATATAGGCTTTGTATATATCGTTTTTCTCATCCCTTTCAAACAGACCTGCCAGCAAAGCAATTTTATACTTAGCCGAAATCTGCTCCAGCCTCTTAACCGAAGGACCACCGGGAACAGACTCAGATAAATCCAACATCTCAGCAGGAGAGAGATTCCTTGCAAAAG
>CAZCXB010000292.1:0-1866 GCA_964502485.1 uncultured Muribaculaceae bacterium
AAAAATTTTATAAAAAAATTTTTCAAATCATTACCATTTATAAAAAAGCTTGTTTTCAATTTGTTTATCAACATTTTGTAAGATGCTCTCATATTAAATAGTGTAAAGCTCTCTTTGTACTTAGTTGCCGTATTTAGATACATACCTCCAATATATTGGCTATTAATGTTGAATGAAAAATCGCCGGGTGAGTAGCCTACAGAGAGGTAAAGCTTATGCTTAGGAGAAGCAAGCATCGGTTTACTTGTGCTAAGGTAGCTGTAATTTGCATCTGCCCTAAGATTCTCTTTTATTCTGTAACTTAACTGTAATTCAAATCCCTTATTGTCGAAGTACCCTGTATTCAGGTTCTTGGGTATTCCATTTATCCTTACGGTCTCAATCATATTCCAACCGTCAATATAGAAGAGGTTAAGCTCAGCACTCAAGTCTGAGTTAAGGAGAGTTTGTCCAACAGAGATCTCATAATTGAGCATACTCTCCGGCATAAGGTTTGGGTTTTGAGGTGGAAACATAAACATCTCCCTGATATTGGGACTTCTATATCCCTTAGATATAGATCCTTTTATAACATTATCCTTAAAAGCCCTTAATGTAACGCCTATCTGAGGCACCCATGCACCTGCAAATGTAGAGTTATGCTCATACCTGACACCTCCGTTAAATGTAAAGATATCAAACAACTCCTGCTGTACAATAAAGAAGCCTGCTGTTTCGGTCACCTCCCTGTCTGCAAGTGTGGTATTAGCAGCACCGCTTAAGGGAGAGTTCCATGCCTCCCCTCCCCATTTTTTATGATCCAAGCCAACAGTAAATGAATTCCCTTTAAAGATCCGGAAGTTCTCATGAATCATTAAGCCATAATTATGATCACGTGAGTTAAAAAGATAACTCCTTGGTAGTTCTCCTATTTTATATCCATCATTAATCTCATGATCTCCTCCGTTGAAAAAAATCCTAACCTCTCCGGAGCCAAATTTATGATTGTTCTCAAGTGCTACAGATGCAGATCCACGTAAAATATTCATATTGTTATCTGTAACAGGATCATCCTTTCTGCCGGGATTCTCGTTATAGATCTTCGCCACGCTAACATTTGCCTCTACATTAAAATGGTTACCAAGTTTGTATCC
Organism: uncultured Muribaculaceae bacterium; assembly: GCA_964502485.1. Classification (GTDB taxonomy): domain Bacteria; phylum Bacteroidota; class Bacteroidia; order Bacteroidales; family UBA932; genus Bact-08. Next base: position 1,134 of record CAZCXB010000292.1, read on the forward strand.
GGCCTTGGCAAACCCGTTTGTAATGTTGAATTTTGAGCGACTCCTATGGCCGTCGGTCCTGTCGTGATTTACAGAGACAAAGCCGGTAAAGCGTTTTTTATTAAACCCGGTGTTAACCATATATTTTTGAGTGCCGTATGAACCATAAGCCACCCTAGCCCTACTTTCACGGCCATCTCCCCCAAACTCTCTGGTAATAACATTTACAACCCCTCCCATTGCGTTTGAACCATATAGCAGAGAGCCGGGACCTCTGATAACCTCAACTCTCTCTATATCCGATGAGACATAAAGATCCGGCATAGAGTGTCCGAATATTCCGGCCCACTGAGGTTGTCCGTCGAAAAGCATAAGCACTTTATTACCCTGCCCTACCCCTCTTATATTGATAGCCCCTGCAGAGCCCTCTGCAACACCGAAGCCCGTAATGCCTTTGCGTGTTACAAACAGGCCGGGGATACTTTGTGAAAGAATCGGAAGCAGTGCAGAGTGACCACTTGCCTCAATCTCATCCCTCTCAATTACAGATACTGTTACCGGGACACTGTTTCTGTTAACCTTTGTCTTATTTGCAGAGACAATAACAGTGTTGAGGTTTCTTCTCTGTAGTGTATCTTTTACCTCTGTCTCAGGCTCTATTGCAAAAAGCATAACAGCTGAGAGAGACATGAGAGTCAGGGTTAACAATATCTTTAATTTATAATCTCTTCTTACCATTTAGTCACATTTATTA
>CAZCXB010000293.1:0-1864 GCA_964502485.1 uncultured Muribaculaceae bacterium
GAACCGAGTAAAAGTACCTTTTTAATATTTTTATCCATCTTGTTAAATTAGAGTAGTTTAATAAAATCGTCAAATAGAAACTCAGTATCTGTAGGGCCACTTGAGGCCTCAGGGTGAAACTGACAAGAGAAGAATGGTTTTGATTTATGTTTTATACCTTCGTTTGTTGAGTCATTCATATTTATAAAAAGAGGTTCCCAATCGCTGCCAAGAGTGTTATTACCAACAGCATATCCGTGGTTCTGAGAGGTTATGAAACATCTGGTTGTGTTAACCATTCTTACGGGTTGATTGTGGCTGCGATGTCCGTATTTGAGTTTAAATGTCTGTGCACCACCTGCTTTAGAGAGAAGTTGATTACCCATGCAGATACCAAATATCGGTCTCTCTTCACTAAGAGCCTTTTTTATATTCTCAACTGTTATATCGCAGAAATCGGGATTTCCAGGGCCGTTCGAGATAAATAGTCCGTCATATTCCAATTTTGAAAAATCATAATCCCAGGGAACTCTTATAATTTGGACACCTCTTCTCAAAAGACACCTTATAATGTTGTGCTTTACTCCGCAATCCACCAGTACTATCTTCTTACCTTCGTTACCGTATCTTATAACCTCTTTGCAACTTACAACATCTACCTGATTTACAAGATTTGGATCTTCCATTTTCTCAAGATTAGCCCCTTGAGGAACTATCTTTCCAAGCATAGAACCTTTCTCTCTCAGTATTTTAGTGAGTTCACGTGTATCAACTCCATATATTCCGGGAATTTTATGTTCCTTAAGCCATTCATCAAGGCTCTTCTTAGCATTCCAGTGACTGTACTTGAAAGAGTAATCAGAAATAACCAAACCTCTCACGTGAATCTTTTCAGATTCAAACAATTTGGAAAGATTACCTTCAACAGAATCCTCCGGTACACCGTAGTTACCAACAAGGGGATAGGTCACGCACAATATTTGTCCGGAGTAGGATGGATCAGTCAGACTCTCAGGATATCCCACCATAGCGGTAGAAAAAACGACCTCACCATCAATGGCTTGGTCGTAACCAAAAGAGTGTCCCTTAAATTCGGCACCATTCTCTAGGTGCAGGGTAGCAGGTTTGTTTGGATGCATTATTTTTTTCCTGTTTTGATATTAAATAAACTCGGCAAAATTAATCAAAATATAAACAAAAAAAAAGGGGCGTTTGCCCCTTTTTAAATGTGATGTTTACAAAAAGCTATAAGTTACATACTTCTGGCAAAGATTGTCCATAATTCCGCTTTGAGCTCTACCCATCTTTTCATGGTAGCAGACGCGAAATTGTGAGTATGGTCGGTGAGAAGTTGCTTAGCCTCATCTGTTTTACCCTCTTTAATAAGATCTGCTGCCTTTTTCTCAACCATTGGTGCCATTTCGAATAAAAGATCTTCAAATTTCATTATCTGTGGCTCAAGCAAGCCTCTTGTTCTGTCCCAGTTGATTGTTGCAATTCTGTTAGTCTCCCTGAAAGACCAGATTGCAGCGTCTGTGCGGTATCTGTGCTGACCACAAACCTTAAAACTATCAGGAAGATACTTGGTTCCGGAGTAAATTGGAATCCTTGGACTCTGAGCAGGGTTGTCAAACGAGAAGTAGGCAATACCTCCAACTTCGTCAGGCAACCAGTCTCTCAACTGAATAATGTGTGAATAAGAGCACTGAATTACTGCTACATTTCTGATTCTTTCTGTAACACCAGGTTTAATATGATTTAAAAGTGCCCTCATATCGTTACTCATAAAGTTTGATATTGGCTTAACAGTATCTTTATATTCACCTCTTTCACGATCTCTTCTTGTCACCTCTACAGCCAGATTCTTTGTCTGATCCCACTCTGT
>CAZCXB010000294.1:0-1846 GCA_964502485.1 uncultured Muribaculaceae bacterium
ATATATTTGTTGCCTTTATGTCTAATCTGACCGGCAATAATAGCAACGTGCACTCCCAACTCTTTAGCCAAGCTATTAGCCGCCATTGATGACGGGATGAGTCTTGCTGGGCTAACTTCCCATTTTGCTTTTGGCAACAAAGACTCTTCTGCTAATTCATCAGCTTCTTGTTCTCTCTCGTCTAAACCGGCTGAGGTAGTTTCCAGCTCATCGTAAAATAAACTAATGCCTTGGTTGTAATGCAATGAAATGTGGGCTAACTCGTGCATTAATGTAAACCAGAAATTATCTAATCGATCATGTCTCAGGGTTAAACCTATAACCGGATTTTCTTTATTCACAATAATAGCGGCACCGTCTAAATAAGTTTTAGAGAAGTGTGGTTCAATCACTAAAATAATACCGATATCCTTGAGATGTTTTTGTGCCAAAATCACGCCGTTTTCTTGAGAGCTTAATTTTACAAATTCTTGCATAAAATTAAGATCGACAGATCCGTCCTTGTATTTTTTAGTCGCCTTTATTTTCTTTGCTTTTTGGATAACACGATTTGACCAAACAATTAATGCTCGTTTATCAGTAAGTGGGGATGATCTGTAATTGGATTTACGTAACATCATAGCCATTTGTGGCTGAGCACTAATTGAAGAAAAAAAGTCTTTTAGTAATTCTAATTTACTATGCTTTTTTAGTGATCTATTGCCAAAATAACCACGAGATTCCATTTCTGCTACAAGACGATTATCCCAACCTTGATATTCTGAATTATTTTCTATTTCTGGTTTTCTTATTAGTACTTTTGCTGGGATTCCTAAACCGACCTCCAATGCTCTTACCATATCTAAGGTAAGCTGACGTTTGCCGGCAAGAATCTCCGAGACTCTACCTCTGCTTCCAATATAAGGTATTAAATCCACTGGTTTAAGATCACTTTGTTCCATTCTGAATTTAATAGCATCAATTGGATTAGGAAGGGATTCTGGCAAAGAACGAGATTCGTAATCTTGAACAAGAGTACTGAGTAAAGAAAGTTGCTCTCCCTCATCTGAACTGGGATCGGGATCATGACTTAACAACACTTTTATTAAATCAAGCGCTTCTTTATAATCTGATTCAGTTTTTATAAATTTAATTTTGCTCATATTTTTAGTTTAAATTCCATTTATCGTAATCCTTGTGAGCGCCAATTTTTTCAATCAAAACTATTTTGTTTTTGTAGTTAACTAATGTTAGCAACCTATATTTATTCCAACAAAAGTCAAACACAACTTTTTGCCCACCCAAAAGACTTGCCTTTGGGTACCTAGATTTTAATTGGTGCGGAGTATCCCACTGGGCCTCTTCAACCTCGGCCCCCCATGACTCAATGCTAGGCTTAACATCAGAGTGTCTCCGGGCAAAATCGTATAATATTGTTTTCCCTAGCAATTTCATGTTTATTAGTAATTACACAATAATATGTTCCCATAATGGTAATACTATACCATGTAATAAAATAAGTCAATAGTGGGTTTCCGTAGTGCGAATCATATCTAGGCTCGAACCAGAATTCGAAACAAAAAATGTAGGTTTTACAGTAGTTTTTTAAGACCAGTTCGGTTAGACTGCCCTCAACACGAGTCAGTACAGTATCGTGGATAATTAGAGAGCGAGGGGGAAATACACTCCATATGCAAGTTCTGGGCGGCAAGAGCCATATATTTTTCGGAATGCAGCTATGGGAATTTAGATGTGAATCAGATTTATATTTAAAACAAAGATTTTAAGCAAAAAACATCTCACAAAAGAGATGTTTTTTATTTTGACTTTTGAGTGAATTTGTGGGATTATAAAGAAAAGATAAATA
>CAZCXB010000295.1:0-1841 GCA_964502485.1 uncultured Muribaculaceae bacterium
GAGCTACTCAATGCGCCCGGATGTGTTGAAACCAAAAAAGTGAGACCTTGGCAAGGGTTGTGGACCTGTTAAGGGCCACAACCCTTGCCAAGGTCTCACTTCAGGTCAGGTCGCGTGCCTCTTCCATTACTTTGTATGCTCTTTTTGGGTCAAGATTTAGTGAGTCGAGCAGAGAGGGGTCTCTCACAATTTGGGGGCAGCTTACAACTCCTTTTGTCATAAGTGCCTGTTTATGAGATTTTGTCAAATTTGTAAGGGATGTGATAGGAAATATTCTTTCGCGGTCAATTAACTCTCTGAGCCCCTCTCCCTTTGGGTAGTCCCAGCTTAGAAGATGGAGACCGCAGCATTTTCCGTAAGCCTCTGCATCAAGGGTAAATCTTGTGTTTGTAACTACCCCTCCTGAGAATGTAAATCCTTCAAATTCCGGCCTTATTTTTCTTAAGCTTATAATATCATCAACTCTTGAGCGAATATATAGAGGCACTTGTACATTTGCATTCTTTCCTGTGCTTTGATAATATTTACACTCTATAAACCTTTGATGGTTGTTTTTGGTTGCAAGAACATCTACTTCGTGTGTAACACATTTTCCATCAAGAGTTATTCCTACCTCTGTTTTGTAACCTAAAGCACGGTAAATTTCACTTGTAAAAAACTCAAATGGATGACCTGTCGGTCCCATCTCCATCATTGCATTCTTTAGTTTATATCTCGCAGCGTTGCTGACTGTCTTTTTTCTTAGTAGGGAGAAGGCCATCGAGTAAATCTTCCTACTTGGAACAGATATTACTACATCTTCGTCAGCTTTTATCTCTCTTCTCTTCTCTGTTTTGACTGTGTTTATGAGCCACTCCTCTATCTCCCTTACAATAAGTTCTATAATGTTATTATCTGCTCCTGAGCGGTTTAAAGATTGCCTCAGTTTTTCGGAGGAGAAGATCTCAAGCTCTCCGGATGACTTTCTTATATGTAACTTTGTTAACATTGTATATAGTTTTACTCTTTTGAAAATTTCCTGATTGCAGGGAGAAGTGGAGATATAAGGCCTATAACTATCAGCATGAATCCGGATATTATGAATGCGTTTGTTATACCAATTGTATCTGCAATATAGCCGGTTATCATAAGACTTATCATGGCGGGTATCATTATCATGCTGTTGTGGATTGAGAAAACTCGTCCAAGTACAGATGAGTCCAGGCTTTTTTGAAGAATTACTGTAAATGTTCCCCAGAAGATTGCTCCTGCAACTCCTCCGATGAGTGTGAAGATTACAAAGAAGTTAAACCCGGCAGGTGGAAGTACTCCTGTGAATGCAAAGGTGAGACCCAATATAATATACATCGAATTTATGAGCATTACATTATTGAATTTGAACCAGGATAGACTCATCAACCCGCCTCCTATTAACATCCCTACTCCCCAGGATACCTCTACAATACTCATTTTGTATGTGTCACCTGCAAAGTGATCTAATGTCATAAGTGGGAATAGTGTAGATATTGGGACCATTGCAAGTGCAGCAAAGATTGTAAAGATAAACATCCACATAAGTCCGGGCCTCTTGATTATCTCCTGAATTCCAAAATTCATCTCCTTAAAGAATTGCCTGAACTCCTCTTTTATAAGTGATTTTCTCTTTGTGTTCTCGATTTTCTCAGCTTTTACCGGTGATTCTGTACTGTTTTCTCCCTCTTTTTTATCCCATGGATTGGGGATCTTTACAAAAAGAAGTGTTGTGCATGCAATAAGTGCTCCGACAACATCAAGCATTAAAACCAAAGTCATATCAAATGCAGTGATGAATATCGCGGCTAAAGCCGGAGCTCCTATAGTAC
>CAZCXB010000296.1:0-1837 GCA_964502485.1 uncultured Muribaculaceae bacterium
TCAGGTGATCTTTTCATCTCATTGTCTTTTAAAAGCTTAACTCAATACAATTAATTAAGCTTATTGTGGGTGCGCTATACGAGGCTAAGGTAAAAGATGATGAGATTATGCGAGTTTTAACAAAGTTTTGCGAAGCAGATAAAAAGGAAGGTATAAATGCCATTCAAAATGAAAAATTTATACTCTCACCTTGTAGAGAATTGTACCAATATTTGCTATTGAATAAAGGATTCAATGAATACGAGGCTGATATATTTATCATAATAAAGCTAAGCCTATATTAGCTGGAAATACGGACTTGAGTAAATTATCACCATCTAAATTGTTTGATGTCCTTAATAAGACAAATAAATAGCGGAGGAAGAATAATGGCTAAAAGAAATCGTTATGACGTGTTAGTTATACTCACAAATAATGCAGCTCTTATATGGAAAAAAACTCGTGGAATTGCTCCAGAATCGGTAGCGGATAAGCTTGATGATGCTATGCTCGATTGGCAAAGTGAGTTGACAAAAACTCTTAAGATATGGATAGATAAAGGCCTCGAGATGACGTCAGGAGAATTGATACTTGCAAGAGCCAATCTTGGTGCTGTAGTAGAATCATGGCTTAAATTCTTTTATTGTGTTTATTATGAATATTACATAAAGAATCCAATAACGAATAGTAAAGGTAAAATGATTAGGCTAGAAAAAGCATCATTTGATGCTCTTAAAGACTTTAGTAGTGGTAAGCTATGGGATGATGAGAAATCATTGGAGTACGCTTGGGTTGATTCAGTGCAACATAAAAGAAATGCAATTCATTCATTTAGGTACAGAGACATAGGAACCCCACAGGATTTTCTAGATGATATTAATCATCTTTATGATTTTGTAGATAATGTACTCTCACATTTACCACCACTTGAGGACGCAATGGAAGTCTATCCAGCTGGGTATGTGATGAATCCATATTCGGATTGATATGTTCCCACCTACCGACAAGATAAAAGACAACAATGCTATCCTCTCGGGCCATGTGGAGGCGGTCGTACTGCTGGAAAGAAAATAAGACTATTCCCAGGTCATTCAGACCATCACAGCAGACAACGGTAACGGTAGCGATCCACTTCTTTTTATAGCATTTTTTGTATATATTGTGGTTTTTATGGTATAATACCATTGATGGGTAAAGTTGTGTTAATCTTAGAAAAGGGGTGTTAATGATGAAAAAGAAATCTATATTAACAATAATAATTGTTTTAATTGCTTTAATTGCTTCAATCTCATTAGTAGCTTGTTCTTCAGATACTCCTGCTGAGGAACAACAAGATGCGGAACTTGTATTAACTTTAGAAGAACTTTCTGAATTCGATGGACAAGATGGTAATAGAGCTTATGTTGCGGTTGATGGAGTAATTTATGACGTTACAGACTCGGAACATTGGGAAAATGGAGCCCACAAAGGCTTCACAGCTGGAAAAGACTTAACAAAGGAGATAAAAGAAGATTCTCCACATGGTATATCAAAACTTGAAAATGTAATAGAAGTCGGCACTCTGGCAGAATAACATTTTTTTAGAGGTATAGTATGTTTTCATTTTTAGGTTGGCTTAATGTAGTCTTATTCGGAATAATTATCGCACCCTATATATTGTTTTTTACAAAAAAACATTTTATAGGAACTAATAATAGTGCCTTTAGAGAGCTTGTAAAGTTCTTTAAAAAGCTCCATAAACCGGTTGCCATTCTTTTGCTCATAAGTGCCTTAATTCATGGGTATCTTGCATTAGGAAAGATTTCTTTGCATACTGGGAGCTTATTGTATTTAGTTGTTTTCATTACAGCTTCTCTGG
>CAZCXB010000297.1:0-1835 GCA_964502485.1 uncultured Muribaculaceae bacterium
TCTAATGAGTGAATCCCTGCAGAAGGTCGCCGGAGATAAAATGCGCAGCATACTGGCTGCAATGACCTCCAACTCTTTCAAAAGAGTTCTCACCGGTCTTTTTATTACAGCAATAATTCAATCTTCCAGCGCAACTACCGTAATGGTGGTTAGCTTCGTAAATGCCGGTCTGCTATCTCTGACGCAATCCATTGGGGTTATAATGGGGGCAAATATCGGAACTACTGTCACAGCGTGGATAATCTCACTGCTTGGTTTCAAGGCTGATATCACGGTTCTATCCATCCCTCTTATTGGTTTTGGATTTGCCTTTATGATGTCAAAATCAAAAAAGAGAAAGTCCATTGGAGAGCTCTTAATCGGTTTTGCGCTCCTCTTCCTTGGTCTTAGTTTCCTGAAAAACTCAGTTCCGGATCTCAGATCCACTCCTGAAGTTCTTGGATTTATACAAGAGTGGACAAGCTTCGGCTTTCTCTCTGTACTTATATTCGTCATCTTCGGCACAGTCCTCACAATGGTGCTGCAATCTTCCAGTGCTACAATGGCTCTCACCCTTGTTATGTCAAGCTATGGCTGGATTCCGTTTGAGATGGCGGCAGCAATGGTTCTTGGAGAGAATATCGGGACAACCATCACTGCAAACATCGCAGCTTCTGTTGCCAATGTCTCCTCCCGAAGGGCAGCGCTGGCACACACCGTTTTCAACATCTTCGGGGTAATATGGATGCTTATCCTCTTTAACCCGATTCTTAAGCTTGTCTCTTTTATTACTATAAGTGTCGGCGGGGGAGATCCGTTTCTTTCAAGCGACTCTACCCTATACGGTTTGTCATTTTTGCACACCCTCTTTAACCTTACAAATACTCTCATTCTGGTTTGGTTTACCCCACAGATTGTAAAACTTGTGAGCTATGTTATAAAGGCCCCTAAAGTGGAGGAGGTTTTCCGCCTGCAATTTATACAGGGAGGTTTGCTTAGTACAGCCGAGCTCTCTTTGACACAAGCAAAACACGAGATAGTTAACTTCGCTCACCTTGGTCAACGCCAGTTTGAGTATGTAAGGGTGGCAATAAAAGAGTGTGACAAAGAAAGTTTTGACGGCATCTTTTCAAAACTGGAACACTATGAGCAAATCACCGAGAGGGTTGAACTCGAAATTGCCAATTATCTCAATAATATATCCGAAGGGGAGATTGGTGAAGAGAGCGGAAGGCGTCTGCAGGCTATGTATACAATAATAAGCGAGATAGAGAGCATAGGAGACTCCGGATATAACATCGCCAGAATATTACAGAGGAAAAAAGTTTATAAAAGCAAATTTGACCCGGATATGGTCAAAAAGCTGGAGCATATGCTGGATCTGCTGGACAATGCATTTAAGCAGATGATTTACAACCTTGAACTTGGATATAAAAACATATCCAACATCTCCGGAGCCGAAGATGCCGAGAACTCAATAAATGAGTATAGAAATCACCTTAAGGAGGAGCATCTGCTCAACCTGGAGAACAACGTCTACAACTATCAGACAGGGGTCTTCTATATGGATGTTATTGCAGAGTGCGAAAAGGTTGGAGACTATATCATAAATGTATCTGAGGCAATAATTGAGATTCAGTAATTAATCCGACACCTGCTCTATTGAGGAGAGAGGTTCATAAAGTTATTCCTTATGAAACGTATATCAATTTTTTTACTGCTGTTTTGTACAACTCTCTCGTATGCACAAAACGACTCAATTACAATTGTAAACACTCATTGGATCAACAATGTAATTGCTCCCGGGGTTACTCATAAACAGTATCATTTTAAAGAGGGCAGCCTATTTGGCTCCT
>CAZCXB010000298.1:0-1816 GCA_964502485.1 uncultured Muribaculaceae bacterium
ATAGCTCCGTGACCGGCAATCAAAATAGGTAGTGTAAGCAGAGGTGTGGTTATTACTTTTACAATCTGGATTAGTTTTAATACAATAAAATTCTCATTTGCACTGATATAAGTTGTAAAAATTATGCCAATAAAGGAGATTGCGATATTTATAGTCATTATTAACAAAAGGATCTGTGCAATAGAAGACTCGTTATCTGTCAGCTCATTTCCTAAAATCTCCTTTGCGTACAAAGTTAGTATCCCACCGGCAACGAGAGAGATTAGTGCAATAACACCAAATATTGTGACAAACATTCCATTTAGCTTCATTATAGATTTCTGATCATTTGATGTTTTAAATGCTGAAAAATATTTAATGTAGGCACTACTAAATCCAAAGTTCAGAATCCCAAGATATCCAACAACAGATGCAACCAGATTATAAAGGCCATATTCACTCTGACCCAGAAGCCGAAGCATAATAGGAGTGTAAATGATAGATATAACGCTCCCTAAACCAAGTTTAAGGTAAGAGAGCACAGCGCCTGCTTTAATCTGGTTTTTAGCCATATAATAATTCTATTGTTTTAATGCTTCTCTAAGATATTGCAAAGACTTCTCTCTCTCGCTCCGGAGAATATCTTTAATATGAGAATAATCGATATCAAATACATCTCCGCTCTTTAAAATTTTATCAAAACGCCTGTTTTGCAGGTTAAATTTTTCCAGCAGGGTATCAATTCTGGAAGACATCTTTACACTTTTCCCTTTTCTCTCAAAAATCACAAATGGGATTTCCATAAGAATGGAGAAGATTACCCCATGGAAAGAGTCGGTACAAAGAAGCTTTGCAGAGTTGATATAGTCGATAAATTCAGAAGGGTTTGCAGAGTATCTGTATGGATCGTCAATACTGGCCAGATTGCATATTTCCGTATTTTTGAGATGTGCTGTTTCTGAAATCCACTTTTGGCTTATCTTCTCTCTCTCGCCAATGAAATAAGTTAGAATATACTCTTTGTGTGGCTTAAACTTATGTGGAGAAGATATTTTTTGCCACCTCTCTTTAGAGAGAATCAGTGTGGGATCAACCAGAACTTTTGCATCCCTTCCTGTTAATTCTGAAATAATTTTTGAACCTGTAACTTCTCTCGAAGATAGATGTTGGATCTCATCGATCATTTTGGAGTAAGTTTGAAGGTATTTTTCCGGTATTTGCGACACCCCAAAACTTGGAGAAAAGGCAATTTTTTGTTCTTTGCGACAAAATACACCAAAATCGAAACCGGAGCCAAATCGGAATGAGGGGTTCCATATCTGATCGCTACCAATGACAAATATATCAAATTGATCTTTAAGGTCAGTTGGAATGTTATTGTGGTCTATTGTGTATGGAGTCTCTTTTATAAATTTTGCTGTGAAATCTTTGAATGTTACTTTCTTCTCTTTCAATAGTTCCGCTTTTTTTTTGCTGTTTATCTTCTCATTAAATTTTGAAATGATTCTTGTAAAGATATTAACAGGGTTTTGACTTAAAAGCTTAGTAATTCTCTCTTTGTAAGATAGTTTTTCGACAAATTGGGGTCTGGGAGAGCTATTCACTATCGTTGTTGGATCTGTACCCAAATCTTTTAAGATCTCTTGAACGGCATAGTTCTGAAGGCGATTCCCATAATTTTGATAATCACAAATAGTTATTATTCCAACTTTTTTCATACTTGTATTCTTATTTAATAGATGAGATAATTGAACTAAACAGCTCCGCTCTTGAATCCCAGGAGTTTGCTTTTGCAAATTCAACTCTCATCTCAATTTTTTCTTTTGAATCATTTTCT
>CAZCXB010000299.1:0-1793 GCA_964502485.1 uncultured Muribaculaceae bacterium
ATGTAATTAGGAAGACACTTTCTTTTTTATTACCTTCGCACCCCGAAAGCCGGCGGTAATCACTACAGTTGAGAGCGGCGGGCAATATATCTAACAAAATTTGAAATAATGAGGAATTTATCTCAGCACGAGATTGGCTCACTGATAGCCAATCATTGTGTGGCGGAAGACTGGACTCAAGTCTTTGTGTCGGAGAGATTCTCAGCAGAACATGTGCACAGCACCCGATTCTCGGGCAGGGTTGTACTTGGTCACTTTGAGAAATCTTTTACCCTTGCCGGCGGGCTGGTCCGCCATTCAGGCATCAGAAATGCAACTATTCACAATTGTGAAATAGGTAACAATGTTCTCATCGAGAACGTACTCAACCATATCTCCAACTACACTATCGGAGATGATTGCTATATCCAGAATGTAAATGTGATTGCGGTAGAGGGATTCTCTACTTTTGGCAATAACACCAACGTTAGTGTATTAAACGAAATGGGTGGAAGAGAGGTGCCCATCTACGATAAACTATCATCCTCACTTGCATATATAATTGCTCTCTATCGGCATAAGAAGAGGGCAATTGAGAATTTTAACTCTCTCATAGAGATCTACTCAAAGGAGAACGGATCTGCAAAAGGGAGTATCGGCTGCAGAGTGAAGATACTCAACACCGGAACAATAAAGCATGTAAGGATTGGAGATTGCGCCAAGATTGTAAACACATCCAGGCTGGAGAACGGGAGTATCAACAGCAACAGTGAGGCCCCGGTTTATGTGGGAGATAGTGTAATCGCGAAGGATTTCATCTTCTCTTCCGGATCTCATATTGCAGATGCTGCAACCATTTCGAGATGTTTTGTAGGGCAGTCCTGCCACGTATCGCATAGCTTTTCTGCACACGATACGCTGCTCTTTGCCAATTGTAAGTTCGAAAACGGGGAGGCCTGTTCTGTTTTTGCAGGGCCATTCACCGTGTCAATTCATAAATCGAGTCTGCTTATAGCAGGGATGCTCTCCTTCCTGAATGCAGGCAGCGGCTCTAACCAGAGTAACCATATGTACAAGCTGGGCCCTATCCACCAGGGAATTATAGAGCGCGGCTCAAAAACTACCAGCGACTCATACATCCTTTGGCCCGCAAAAGTAGGGGCATTCTCTCTTGTGATGGGCAGGCACTACCGCCACTCGGACACCTCCGATCTCCCTTTCTCCTATCTGATAGAGAAGTCGGATGAGACATACCTAATTCCAGGGGTAAATCTCCGCAGCGTAGGGACAATACGGGATGCCCAAAAGTGGCCTCTCAGAGATACGCGGACAGATTCGAATCTGCTGGATATGATTAACTATAATCTGCTTAGCCCCTACACTATCCAAAAGATGATAAGAGGGCAGAGGATTCTGCGCGAACTTAGAGTTGTATCGGGAGAGACCTCTGAGACATACACCTACAGGAGCTCAAAAATCAAAAATTCATCACTTAGAAACGGGATCACTCTTTACGAAAAAGCTATCAATAAATTCTTTGGTAACTCACTTATAAAGAGGCTTGAAAAGACTAATTTCGAAACCATGGAACAGGTTAGAGAGCAGCTTAAACCAACTCACAAACTAGGTGAGGGAGAGTGGGTTGACCTATCCGGGCTGATTGTTCCAAAATCGGAGGTAGATAAGATTATTGAGCAGGTGGAGGGAGGGCAGATAACCCTTGCGCAGATTGAGCAGAGGTTTCGCGAACTGCACAGAGATTACTACGATATGGAGTGGACATGGGCCTATGTTACCATGCAGAGATATTACAA
>CAZCXB010000300.1:0-1790 GCA_964502485.1 uncultured Muribaculaceae bacterium
CAATATAAACAGGCCCTTATATATAGAAAAAATAAGACCATTTATCGGTAAATCGCTGATAAAAGTCCTGGTTGGTCAGCGAAGAGTAGGTAAAAGCTATCTTTTGATGCAGTTAAAGGAGCTTATCAAAACCGAGGAACCAAATAGACAGATTATCTATATCAACAAAGAGCAAAATGAGTTTGCATCGATTAAGAATTCTGATGACCTCTTTACCTATCTTAAAGATAACACAAATAAAAATGGCAAAATAGCACTGTTTATTGATGAAATACAGGATATTGAATCTTTTGAAATAGCACTTAGAGATTTAGTAACAAGAGAGGAGTATGACATTTACTGCACAGGAAGCAATGCAAATATGCTTTCGGGCGAACTTGCTACGTTCTTAAGCGGCAGGTATATAGAGATAAAAGTCTTTGGTTTGAGCTATTCAGAGTTTCTGGAATTTAATAATAAATCAGATTCTGTTGGTTCATTTAATAGCTACATGATGTTTGGGGGACTCCCATATATGATTAACCTAAGTAATGAAATTCCGGTTGCTTATGAATACTTAACAAGTATTTATAATACAATTCTTCTCAAGGATGTAGTTGCCAGATTTAATATCCGTAATGTAAAATTCCTGGAGAATTTAGTTCTTTTTTTGTCTGATAATTTGGGTAGTATTGTCTCTTCAAAAAAAATAAGCGAGTACCTTAAGTCTCAGAAAATAAACATTTCAACTCAGGTTGTAATTGATTACCTGGGCTACCTTGAGTCTTCATTCTTAATATTTAAAGTCAGGCGCTCAGGGATTGAAGGAAAGAAAATATTTGAAATAGGGGAAAAGTACTTCTTCGAAGATATCGGAATAAGGAACACAATTGTTGGTTACAAATCAACAGACATTCATAAAATACTTGAAAACATAGTTTACCTCCATCTGAGAATGGCGGGTTATTCTGTAACAGTTGGAGTGGAAGGAGACAAAGAGATTGATTTTATTGCGCAGAGGGCAGGAGATAAAATCTACGTTCAGGTAGCATATATGCTTACTAATCAGAATACTATTAATCGTGAATTTGGGAATCTGCTTGAGATACCCGATAATTATCCAAAGTATGTGGTCACAATGGACGATATAACAGAAACGTCTACTTACAAGGGAGTCATACGAATGAACATTAAAGATTTCTGTTTGTACCTTGTCTGAAGATAACCTTGCCAAGGGTTGTGGTCAAGGTCCACAACCCTTGGCAAGGTCCACAAAAGTTCACAAGGTCCACAACCCTTGGCAAGGTATACACTAACCGTCGTTTCTGTCGTCACGTACAGCGTACTCGATCATACGTGCTATACGGTAAACCTCTTTGCGCTGGCCTTCAATAATTATCGGATTATCGGCAAAGTCCACGATGATTCTGTCTTCGTACATACGGAAAGCTTTTACCAATGGCGATTTGTGGCGGAATGTGGTTGTTGAGACCCCCTCGAACTCAAGAGTAAACTTGTTCTGTTCAAAGACGGTCCGGATCTTCTCTTTATCCTCCTGGTAGCTCTTGTTTAGATAGACTCTCTTTTTAGCATAGCCGAAGAGGGGATAGATAAGAGACATTGCAAGTAGGAAGATAATTATCTGAATCTCTGTTCCTTCGCGGAAGAGATTTGAGAAGCTGAAGCCCTGATTTGATGTCAGAGAGAATATTGCAATCACAAGGAAGAAGATTACCACAAGATATACCAGATACTTAACAGCTCTGGTTGCGTATCTGCTAAAATTGAATTTTGTATCCATAATATAATAT
>CAZCXB010000301.1:0-1776 GCA_964502485.1 uncultured Muribaculaceae bacterium
TTGATGTGCTGTGGATAGGGGCGAGAACATCTGCAAACCCTTTTGCAATGCAGGATATCGCAGATGCTTTAAGTGGAGTTGAGGTTACGGTCCTTGTAAAAAATCCGGTAAATCCTGAACTTAATTTATGGATAGGTGCAATTGAGAGGATCGCAAGAGCCGGTGTAACTCAGATAGGTGCTATTCACAGGGGGATCTCTACCTACGAGCACACTGCCTATAGAAATCAGCCCAAATGGCTGTTACCTATCGAGTTGAGGAGAGCAATTCCCGATATTCCATTAATTTGTGATCCAAGCCATATTGCAGGGGCAAGAGAGTATCTGCTTGAGATATCACAGAAGGCGATGGACCTAAATTATGACGGACTAATGATTGAGTCTCACATCAATCCTGAGGTTGCCTTGAGTGACAAGGAGCAGCAGGTGACTCCGGCGCAGTTGCTGGAGCTTCTTGACAAATTGGTGCTTCGAGAGCAGGAGTCAAATAATATGGCATTTCTCGATGTGCTGGGTGAGTTAAGATCGCAGATAGACCTTTTTGACGACCAGCTTCTGGAGCTTTTGGAGCAGAGAATGTATGTTGCCGAGACAATAGGGAAGTATAAAAAGGATAATAACATAACCATTCTCCAGAGCTCAAGATGGGAGGAGATAATTACAAAAGCGGTAAGAAAAGGTGAATCAAAAGGGTTAAGTGAAGAGTTTATTAGTCAGATGTTTAAAGCGGTACACCAGGAGTCAATCAACCACCAGAACCGAATAATGAATACCTGAGGAGGAGCGTGGTTTTTTGTAGTCAATATTCTAATAGAGTAATCCAAACATCCACAAAGGAATTTTATTTCCTGAACCATACTCGATATTATCGGCAGCTATAAATGAGTTTGAAATACCTTCTATTTGTCTGTTACTCTTTCTTCTGCCACCTATTTCTATAGTAAATTGATTATCTATCAAAAAATCTGACTTTTCTGAATAAGTAATTTTATGATTATAACTTAGTTGATTAACAAAAAAAGTTTCGCGCATATTGCCAATTTCTGTGTTATCTGTGCCTAGTGAATAAGCAAGGTTGGTATTCTCCAAAAACAGCTTATCCGGTTTTTGAAGTCTGGGAATACCAACAGCATCTTTGTATAGTGCATTAAGAAGACGTACTTCATCGAGGTAAAAAAGATATGACATAAGAGTGGCACGGGAGATACCAATTCGATCACTCAGTTTACTTACATTGGGAACAAATGGTGCCGACTGCGATATTATTTGGAGTAGTTGTTTTACCTTCCGGACATAAGCAATCTCAACTGCTCTCAGTAGTGGCAGTTCTATTTCTAGAATCATATTCACTACCTCTTCAATTTTTTGATAGTAAACAGATGGTTTCTCCCGATAAAAAGGATAATAACCATTTTTTAAATAGTCAGAAAAATATTGCAAAGGTTTTACTTTGGCAAGGACCTCTGCTGAAATATTTATATGATTGCTCAATATCTGATTAAGTGTTACCGGGTTTAGTATAACATTATGATACATTGCCAGATATTCTCTAAATGACAATCCTTGCATATGATAAATAATTGCCCGGCGAGACAAGTCCGCTCTTGAATTAAGTATTTCAAGCATAGAAGAGCCTGTAAACACTACTTGTAAATTCGGATAGTCGTCATAAATATTTTTTATCTCTTGCGACCAGGAAGGGTACTTATGTACCTCGTCCAGAAAAAGATGCTCACCACCTCTACTTACGAAATTACTAACAAGAGAGCTTAGTCTG
>CAZCXB010000302.1:0-1771 GCA_964502485.1 uncultured Muribaculaceae bacterium
TAATGATTGATTATTTATTCTTTAATAACTTGAACAAAATTTAACTCCAGAAGAGTTTTTCTTCCAAAGATTTTAACCATAACCTTGAGCTTTTTCTTGTCTTCCATGATCTCCTCAAC
The DNA here is from genome assembly GCA_964502485.1 of uncultured Muribaculaceae bacterium. Taxonomy (GTDB): domain Bacteria; phylum Bacteroidota; class Bacteroidia; order Bacteroidales; family UBA932; genus Bact-08. The sequence goes on from CAZCXB010000302.1 coordinate 120, forward strand.
AGTTCCGTCGAAACCGTTGAAAGGACCATCAATAACTTTAACCGGCTCTCCGATTATGAATGGTGTGATGTTCTCCTCTTCCTTATCGGCAAGCTCGTCAACCCTGCCCAAAATCCTGTTTACTTCAGATTGACGAAGAGGGACAGGTTCTTTGTCTTTTCCCGATTTTTCCGTAAGGAAACCGGATACATGAGGGAGGTTACGGATAAGATGTTGTATCTCTCCGGTAAGGGCTGCTTCGATAAGGATATAGCCGGGATAGAAAATTCTTTCCATGCTGACTTTTTTACCATTTTTTACCTGATAAATTTTTTCAGTTGGAATAAGTACTTGCGAAACGAAATCTTCAAGATTTAATCTTTTAATTTCATTTTCTATGTACTCTTTGGCCTTTTTTTCTTTGCCTCCGGCTGCCCTGACGACATACCATTTTTTGGAATTATCACTCATACGATTAGTACAGCATGTTGTAAATAAATGTCATAATGTTTCTGAACCCAAAGTCCATCCCAAAAATGACCAAAGCGAAAATCAGAGATGCGATCATAACAACTATGGCCGAATTCTGAAGCTGAGCCCACGTAGGCCAACTCACCTTTTTTACTAACTCTGTGTACGATTCCTGAAAGTACAATATAATTTTGCTCATTTCTATATGATTGCGGCTCGAGACAATGGAAGCTTTGCTCTAACCGGTTACTATAACTACCGGAGCGTAACCACCGGTGTTGCAGGGGCAGAGCGATTCGAACGCCCATCAACGGTTTTGGAGACCGCTATTCTACCCTTGAACTATGCCCCTAATAAATTATATAAGTTAGTCACCCTGTTGAGCGACTAACTTACATTGAAGTATATTAGTCTAGTAGCTCTGTTACCTGACCTGCTCCAACTGTACGTCCACCTTCGCGGATAGCAAAACGAAGACCTTGGTTAACAGCAACAGGGTAAATCAGTTCTACAATAATTGATACGTTATCACCAGGCATAACCATCTCTGTTCCTTCAGGAAGCATAATCTCACCTGTTACATCAAGTGTACGGATAAAGAACTGAGGGCGATACTTGTTGTGGAAAGGAGTGTGGCGACCACCTTCTTCTTTTTTCAAAACATAAATCTCAGCTTTGAATCTCTTATGAGGAGTGATTGTGTTAGGTCTGGCAATAACCTGTCCACGCTTAATCTCTTTTTTGTCAATACCGCGAAGCAGAAGACCTACGTTGTCACCGGCTTCACCTCTGTCAAGAATCTTACGGAACATCTCTACTCCAGTAACTGTAGATTTTTTGGGCTCTTCGCCAAGGCCGATAATCTGAACCTCTTCTCCGGTTTTGATAACACCTGTCTCAATACGTCCAGTGGCAACTGTCCCGCGACCTGTAATTGAGAATACGTCCTCAACAGGCATAAGGAAAGGTTTTTCATTTTCACGGGGAGGTATTGGAATATACTCGTCTACACTTTGCATAAGTTCCATAACTACATCTTCCCACTTTGAGTCACCATTAAGGGCTCCAAGTGCAGATCCGCGAAGAACGGGAGCATTGTCTCCGTCAAATTTATAGAAACTTAGAAGTTCACGAACTTCCATCTCTACGAGGTCAATCATCTCAGGATCATCAACAATGTCAACTTTATTAAGGAACACTAC
>CAZCXB010000303.1:0-1765 GCA_964502485.1 uncultured Muribaculaceae bacterium
GATACCTGAACATATCCAACCTTTGGATCTTCAAAAAAACCAAGAACTTTGTCCAGAAAACAGGGGAAAGGTATATGGTCCGGGTCCAGAACCAATATAAAATCTTCCTTGACCCTTTTTAACGCCTCATTAATCTTTCCCGCTTTAGCTCCGGGAATATCTACAAGCTCCAGCCACACCGCTCCGTGTCTCTGTGCCACTCTTGCAAATTCAGGATCTCTTGTGTCGTCAAGCAGATATGTGGTATGCGGATAGGTTATGTTTTTGCAGGCCTCAAGCGTCTTCTCAAACATACTTAGTGGTTCACCGGGAGAGCTGGTTGTGAAGATGGCCACCTTAAGGTTTTTGGGAGCGGGCTTTCTCTCAGGGTTTTTTATTCTCAGATAGCTTATCCACTGAATAGTAAGCCGGAACAGACCCCACCATAAAATAACAGATAGTATCAGATAGAGGGTGATATTTCCGATATGTACATCTCGGAACCACCAGTCAAATAGCGATGCAACGCTAAGTATTCCGCAGGAAACCAGCACCCCTGTTATAAATCTGGAGGTGTCCGAAATTGGGGCCGACTCCCGGAACTGCCAGTAATTATCTCTGCTGCCCTTCATGCTTATAAAACAAATTTAACCGAAAAATTGGCTTTGTTAAGCTTGTAAAAAGCGAGGTTACTGTATATATAAAATGCAGATAGTGTTATTTTGTCCGACAATTTTAAATCTGCCTTGGCTTCAAACTCAACAGGAGAGAACTTTAGTTTTGAAAAATAGGTCTGATATGGCCTGTTTGGGCGAAGCGATTCCTTCCAAAGTGTAGGATTGTCCGACCAGGCTGCAAATCCATATACCACTTTTGTGCTGATGCTAAGAAGTTTACCTCCCTTAATTGTTGCCGAAACAACAGCCGAGTTTATGTATTGATTAATCGGGGAGAAATAGGGATCGTACATACCTTTAAATTGTGAATCAACAGATGGTGCGATGTTTTCGTTGATATCACTGGCAGGCTTGAAGGTGCTTTGGGTTGAATTTGAGTAATTAAATGAGTATCCTGCATCTAATCTTAGATAATCAGATTTTAAAATTGGTGCCAGGAGCCAAAAATATGTTGTATAGACTCTCTCATCTTTTCCGAAATTATTGGAAATATAAGATAACTCTGCCCTATAGTTATCGTTCGAGTTGAATTTTAATGCTCCCGTTACAAAGTTATTCATCAAAGGCTCTTCACTCCGGTAGACGCTTTTAAGTGTGTACAGATATGGAGTTCGACCTGCTGATAGCTCAATTGTTATTTTTTTAAAAAGCTGTTTTGATGCCATCACTCTCCAGGTAAACTCTCTTTTATCTCCAAAATATGATGTGAGACCACCGGCCTTAAGTTCGAATATGATTTTGGCAGTGTTTAAACTTACTCTATTGGATGCCTCATACCAAAGATAATCCGATGTACCGTTCCCGTAACTGCTACTATAGCTCAAATACCTTAAACTTGCTCCGGGAGAGAAGAGCCAGGAGCGATACATATTACCTTTAATGTGGTAGTTGGATAGACTCATCGGCTGATCGTCGCTATTGAACTCATAAGAACTCTCAATTATAGGTGACCGGAATGCTTTGATCTCGTCCAATAAAATCCTGACGCTACTGTTACCACTATCCCAACCCGGGATAAGCTTCAAATTTTTAATTGCAGATTGCTCCCTTCCCCTCCAGTGCTCTACCCAGGCAAGAAACTCTAAAGACTCCGGAGTTGCATTCCGGCT
>CAZCXB010000304.1:0-1745 GCA_964502485.1 uncultured Muribaculaceae bacterium
TACCAGAAAATCTCCGCGCCAGTTTGTGGTAACTAACTAATAATGTACGCATTGAAAATGAGCCAATTTTTACCCAGGTAACCGTTCATTGACCCCCGTCTTTTACTGTTAATTCAAGGTCTCTACCTTTGTTGCAAAAAAGAGAATGACATCAATCAAAGCAGCAAGACGATATGAGATTGCTTATAAGCGTTATTTAACCGGGGGTTACTTTTTAAGATTACGAGATTTTTGCAGAGAAGAGGGTATCTATTATCAGGGGTTCATAGTCTGGGCAAAGGAGAATGACCACTATCTTTCAGATGATCATCTAAGATTTGATCAAGAGGGAGTAATATTTAAGATAGATCTTCTATAGCTATGTTTGGATTAGGAGAAGAATTGCAATACTACTTTTGCGTTGGTCACACATCAATGAACAAAGGAATAGATGCTCTTTGCGGGGTCATAAGACACCAGATGCACCGGGATCCTCTCTCCGGAGAGGTCTTTATTTTTATGAGTCGTTGCAGGACAAAAATAAAGCTGCTTCAATGGCAAAGAGGAGGTTTTGTTTTGTATTATAAACGCCTTGAGATAGGGCGTTTTGAACTACCTTTTTTTAACCTAAAATCCCGGTCATACTGCATAAGTTGGCATGTATTATTTATGATTATAGAAGGTATAATGGCCGGTAGGATCAACTTTAGACCACGTTACACCATAAGCAGGAAGGCTGCAAACAATTAGCTGAATATCAGATAAATAACTACATTTTTCTTTGGTATTTAGATTATCGTTTTGTATCTTTGTTATGTGATAGACAAGGATTTAATACATCATTTTACAACGCTCCTCTCATCCAAAGACGAGCAGATTGCCTCATTATCCAGGCAAATAGAGTTGCTTAATCAGTCCTTGAGTGATAATCAAAAAGAGACTAATCGTATAGTCTCTCAGCTGAGCAACGAGATTAAAAAGCTCACAAAGCAGCTTTACGGCTCAAAAAGTGAAAAGTTGTCTAAGCTTAAGTTAAAACCACGCACGATTACTAGTTCAACTACTACTCCGGAAGAAGTGTCTAATCAACAAGATGTTGCAACAGAGAAGCTCCCGGTTATAGAAAAAGCAAAGCAGACCAAACCTCCCAGAAGGGTATACTCTGGACTCGAAGAGATGACAATCGTGCTTGAACCATTGGAAGACACAACAGGAGCTAGGATGGTAAGAGAAGAGGAGGTAATAAGGTTCTCCTATGTACAGGCCAAGGTTGTAAAAATCATTTACAAAAGGATCGTCTACGGTAATGGGGATAAGATATTTTATGCCCCTTTCCCCTCTCATTTGATAGAACGTTGTCTTGCCGACAACTCTCTACTTGCAGCTATAATAGCCAATAAGTACGGATATCACATTCCAATCCAAAGACAGTTGGAGATCTTTAAGAACATTGGAATAGACTGGTCCAAATCTACAGTTAACTCATGGATCGCACGAGTAATACAGATCCTGGCTCCTCTGTTTGAAGAGTTGGAAAAACAGGTAATTAAAAGTCCCTACCTTAATATTGACGAGACCACCATTCCCATCCTGATAAAAGGAGAGAGCACCACTAAAAAAGGTTACATATGGGGAGTAATCTCTCCGAAGGATAAGTTGGTTACCTTCAGATATGATCAGGGATCAAGGAGCAGGAAGGTACTGGATGATATCCTTGAGGGATACACCGGAGTTATCCAGTCCGACGGGTATGCTGTTTACAAAGA
>CAZCXB010000305.1:0-1744 GCA_964502485.1 uncultured Muribaculaceae bacterium
TTAAAGAAGTTATTGATTATTTCAGTTTTACTGTTCTCTGCTGTCGGTTATGCACAGGGACAGAATGAGGGCAATAAATACGGCCCTTACCTTACTAATAAGTTTTTCGACAACTGGTTTATATCCGTTGGAGGAGGAGTTCAGGTTCTTTACGGAGAGCATGACAATGTTGCCTCTTTCGGGAAGAGACTTACACCGGCTGTCGATTTTTCACTTGGTAAGTGGATTACACCATCTATAGGTCTGAGAGGACAGGTTGCAGGCTTTAGTGCTAAAGGACTTGTTTCTAACCCTACTGCAAGATTCATCGAGGGCCCTTCGGCCGATTATGCCGGCTATTACGACGAGAAGTTCAGCTTCTTCAATATTCACGGAGATCTTCTCTGGAATATATCAAGTACTATTGGAGGATACAAAGCAGACCGTTTATGGGAGTTTATCCCTTTCTTAGGTGTTGGCTATGCTAAGTCGTGGAAAGAGAATGTTAATCCAACCTATAAGGAGGCAGGTGCATCTACAGGTCTTATTAACAAGATAAGACTATCTGACGCTGTCAATTTTAATATCGAACTGAGAGCTCTGCTTATCAATGACAGATTTGACGGTTTTGAAATTGGTCAGGGTATTGAGGAGATAGTATCTGCAACAGTTGGGTTTACATACAATTTTGCAAAGAGAGGTTTTGAGAGGTATGAGGAGCCGATTGTTCCGGATTATACACCTTACACTTCAAAGATAAGTGATCTTGAGAAGAAGATAGCTGATGCAGATGCAAACGCTAAGAAGTTAGCTTCTGATCTTGCAGTTGAGAAGAACAAAAAGCCTGAGGTAGTAAAATCTGTTGAGTATATTGCCTCTCCGCTTGCAGTATTCTTCCCTATAAGCCAGTCAAGACTTACAGATATGGATCTTATCAACCTTGGCAATTTTGCAGAGGCTGTTAAGAAGTCTGGCAAGAAGTACAAAATTCTTGGTTCTGCCGACAAAGCAACAGGAAGCAAGAAGATTAACATGAAGATCAGTCAGGATCGTGCCAATGCAGTTTACAATGCTCTTGTAAATAAATTTGGAGTTAATCCTTCTCAACTTGAAGTGATTGCAAAAGGTGACGAGAATGAGCCATTCAACAAACCAATTCTTAATCGCGTAGTTATACTCGAGTAATCCTGTTTAGAGAAATCATCTCAATCAAAATAAAGCTGGCCATTTGGTCAGCTTTTTTTTGTGGGGGTACACCTTGGCAAGGGTTGTGGACCTTGCCAAGGGTTGTGGACAGCGGGCTTATACCCCCTTCGCACATCGGGCATGTCCAATCCTCATCCGTTCGCAAGCTCACTACTTGCGGCTGAGTATGCCATTGTTGTGCGGAGGGGTTATTTATCAGCCCGCGGGAAGATTGGCTCTCCTGCAGAGTAAAATAGGGCTTTGCCAGAGTTTGAGGTATGTTGCTAATTTACAGGCACACCGAAGAGTCCGTTTTCCAATATTGGAAAATTGGCATTTTTATGCATCTGTATATTAATTTGTTACATCAAACTCTGGCAAAGCCTGATTTCAAAATTCCATACTCCATCTCTCAGGTTTTTTTGCAAAGCGCAGATAATCAAATGCAATTTTTTAAAATACCATTAAAAACGCAAAAGCTCCCTTGCTAAAACGCACTATTATAATGTTTTGCAAAATAAACCGAGAGGTGGTGCGGTAAAAAGCTTACGCAGCAATAAATGAACTTGCGCAGCAATAA
>CAZCXB010000306.1:0-1738 GCA_964502485.1 uncultured Muribaculaceae bacterium
TCACGACCCTCAGCTTGGGAAGCTGATGCTCTACCGACTGAGCTACTGCCGCATTTATTAATGCAAATTTATCAAAAAAAACTAATACTCATTTTTTATTAAAAGAAATGAGTCAAATTTTTCACCAATGTATGTTGACCGAAAACGGATACGATATCTGCCATCTCGTCTCTGCTCTATTACACCCTCTTTTTGCCAGATATTGGTATTCTCCGGAAATACCCTCTCTGCAGCTCCTGTAACCCACCTATAAACAGTATATTCACCTTTACTGAGATTTGGAATAGTGATACTCCCCTTAGCTCCAATATTCTCTGATATCAAAAATTTCTCTCCGAAAAAAATATTTTTTGTATCATCAGACTCTCTCCATTTACGGCGAGTCCTGAAGTTCTCGGTATCTGCAAATATTCTCGTTGATCTATCTAAATTAAGTATATCGCTAACAGCATAGAGTGACGAGTATGCAAGCTCTTTTAGATTTTCTGCCGATACCCACTCACCGTTTCTATCTTCATTATAGTAGGTGTATGGAGTCTCAAAAGTAATAGCAAGAGTGCTATCCTTAAAACGGTCCCAAATCCACCCCTCTGCATATCTTGATGCAACATCCGAGAAGCGTTGATCTATAGGCCTGTAGTATGGGGTATAATTAATGGTTAGTGCAGAGAGGAGTAGTTGCTCTTTATAGAATCTCTCTGTTGTAGACTCTGCAGTGTGAATCCAGTAAGTTATTGAATTAGCAATCTGTGAATGCATGTTAAGCATCATATCAAGAGCTCTCTGCGAGGTTACTCTTTCAAGTGTCTTTTTAAGGGCCTTAACTTCCGGCATTGTTAATGAGTCCGGCCTGTCCCAATTTATCTCAATGTTAACTCCTGTGGATGTAGATCTTGAGTATCCCCCTGCTACACCATCGGGATTAATGAATGGAATTATATAGAATACAGTGTTTTTTCTAAGCTCTTTAGCAAAGGGAGAGTCAGAAGTTATCTCATCGATCATTGCCTCGAGATGCCAGCTTGATGGTGATTCACTGGGGTGTGACCTTCCGTGAATCCATACCCTTCTCTTATCTAAATCGCTTATATTATTGTCCGTAATAGTAAGCATATCAATAGGAAGACCCAAATAGCTTTCGCCAATAACCTCGTGTTTAACATTAGGTATAAGCCTCCACTGGTCAATTTTTGCCCTGTTTCTTGAGTAGGGGTATGGAATAAAATGTGATATATAAACAGTATCTTGAGTGAAAATCTTATTGATTGTACCTTTAAAGAGGTTCTCTCCTGTTTCAAATCTTGAATAGTTAACTCCATCGTATGAGTAGAATGGGCGTATAACCTCTGAGTTCTTAATTGTAAGATAGAGCTGTTTGTCTTTAACCCCTTCCATTCTAAAGTGATACCATCTGGCACTTGGCCTTAAAGCTGTATCGATAGGGTTTAGCGGATCGAATCTTGACTCAATTTCAAAAGATAGGGTAAGGATAGAGTCATTGGCCCCTCTTTTTACAATTGCGGAGTCAAGCAGTTTGTAGCTTCCAATACTCCCGGACTCAAAATCTGCAGATATTCTAATCTGTGAGAATAAAAAACTACTGCCTGTTAATATAAGCAGTAGTGTTGTGATTTTCTTAAAGAACATAATAGAAAAATATTAGAGTTCGCTGGCTCTTACTTTAACCACTTTTCCTCTGTTGGAAAGGGCGAGCTCTGAATTGTTTTTCTTCTTTTCC
>CAZCXB010000307.1:0-1717 GCA_964502485.1 uncultured Muribaculaceae bacterium
ATACCATATTCTTTAATCAATGCCGTTGCCCCTATAATCGGGAGCTTGTCTGCTACGTCAACTATTTTCAAATTAAGAGTCCAGTTTTGTCTCTCCTCCTGCTTTGGTGTAGCAGGAGTTGAGACCCTCTCTTTCAAGATTAGAATCACTCCGTTCTTAATCTGAAAAGTTAATCCGGTCTTGTCAAGAATTACTTCAAGAACTTTGTGAATATCTATGTTAGTTGCCGAGAATGTTATTCCTTTAACATTTTTAATCTCGTCCCCTTTTGCAAGATACCCTACTCCTGATTTACTTTCAATTTGCTTGAGACACTCTTCAAGTGTTGCATTTTCTACATTAAAGCTCTTTAATTGATGCTTCTGAGCTGATACTTCATTAGTAAAAGCCATGGACACTATCAGGGCCGTAATAGAAAATAAAGATGTAATTATCTTTTTCATTGATAGTTATATATAAATATTGTTTAGTCCTTATATCTTATAACAATAAGCCTCTTCTCAATCTGGAACTCCAGATTTGATACTGTAGATATCAGATCAAGAATAATATTGAGATTATCGTTTAGTGGAACCTTTCCATTGAATCTCTCCTGTTTTACCGCATCATCGCTATAGAAGACATCAATGTCGTATCGTCTTTGGAGTATTTTAAAGATCTCCTCTAACGTCATCTGTTCAAGCATAAGCTTGTTCTCAGTCCATGACGTATATATATCAACATCAACTTTTAAAGTCTCAATAGTCCGGTTCTCTCTATTGTAGCGTAACTGCTCACCGGGAGTTATCACAACTTCCTTGATATTGTCCTTAACCACTGAAACCGATCCGGAGACCAATGTAGTTGCAGCTACAAGCTCATCTGAATATGTATTAATATTGAACTTTGTACCAAGAACCTTTACGTCATAATCAGCAGTCTCTGCAATAAATAACTGGTCCGGTTTATGTTTGACATCAAAGTAGGCTTCACCTTTAACATAGACACGTCTTTCATTTTTGGAGAACTTGACAGGATAACGAATTGAACTCTCTGCATTAAGCCAGACCTTTGAACCATCGCTAAGTATAAGTGAGTATGACCTCCCCTTTGGAATATGGAGTTCGTTATACTCAACTGTCTCATTTTGGTCAGAAAGGGTCACTCTTTTATCTGTGGATGAAGATCCATCCTTAGAGGTTGATAATCCAAAGATTTCATACGAAATCTCCTCAGAGACAGTGTTTATCTCTACACCTGATATTAGATTCTCTGTTGTGTTGAGAGAATCTATGACAACACTCTCTCCACTGGCTAACCGAAGGGTTACTACACCTTTAGCCGGCTTAATCTCCTCCATAAGCGAGACTGAACTCTCTTTAGGATATCTTTGATATGGAATAAAAACCAGCAGAGACAAAAGCATTATTACAACTGCTGCTGATGCTGCCGTAATAATAGCTCTTCTCTTCTCTCTTATAATAAAACGGAACCACATCTTGTCTAAATCAATCTTGCCTACCAATTTGATGTGTTCACTATACTCACCTATCAGATCATCTTCTCGCTCGTAGTCGGAGGAGTTTAAAGATTCAATAACTCTTGCGGAGAGCTCCTCCGCTTTCTTTATTTCATTTATATACCTGTCGTTCATAGATAGTCTTTAACTATAATATAAAACGACAAATCATCAATATGGGTGACAAGAGAGATAGAAAAAAAGAGAACGGGACCAATA
>CAZCXB010000308.1:0-1717 GCA_964502485.1 uncultured Muribaculaceae bacterium
CTGCTACAGAAATCGACCCCTTTCTTGTGTACTAAAACCTAAACCTACACCAATAAGATGCAGCGTAGTTGTAAAACGTTGCATACTTTTTTAAAAATTTTCAATTTTTTTTACAAATGCCAGTGGTAACATAGATGCAAGAAGCCCAATTGTTGCTATTCCACAGACAGTTATAATCACGTCAGAAAACTTTACTACAATCGGATAATTTTCAACAATAAAGTTCCCGGGCATTGGAATTATGCCAAAAATTTGTTGAGCAAAGCAGAACAGAAGAGCTGCAACGGTTCCGGTTAACACTCCTGCAAGAGAGATCATCCACCCCTCCAGAACAAAAATGTACTTAATTGTTCTATCCCTTGCTCCAAGAGCTATAAGTGTTTCGGTATCCTCTCTCTTCTCCATTATTAGCATAGATAGTGATCCAAAAAGGTTACATGATATGATTATCAAAACAAAAAGCAGAATTATGTAAATTGACAGCTTCTCAGATCTCATCATCTTATATAGAGTTTCGTTCTGTTCATATCTGTCTTTTACAAGATAGTTGTTGCCCAGAAGCTTTTTTATATCTTTTTTAAGTGATTGTACATCGGTACCCTCATTAACGTAAATCTCTACATAAGAACATTCATTGTAGTATTCCAGCAGATCCCTTGCTGTCTCGATTGGAATAAAGATGTATTTCTTATCGAAACCCTGTTCAATAGAGAAGAGACCGGCAGGAAACACCTTCTCTATATTGAGTGACGAGATTGGATTAATCATAGAGAGCGTGCCGCTTCTAGAGGGAAAATAGAGCATCATGGGCTCGATAAAGTGCACTCTAAGGCCCAAACTAAATGCCAGAGATCTTCCCATTACAGCTTGAGGAATCTCTCCATGATATAGAGAAAAATCGCCCTCTTTTATATAATCCTTAATTCTTGTTACACTTGCAAAGGAGGAGTCTACCCCTTTTATTGAGGCAACAGACTCCTGATTGGAGTACTTAACAAAGACATTCTCCTCTACAACTTCGCAGAGTGCAATGATTCTGGAATCTCTCCTCAAAGAGTCAAACTCTGCTGAGTGGGGAACAAAGCTTTTCCCTTTTACGGGTGTAATGAGTAAATCAGATTCGTACGTAGAGTAGAGGGTTTTGATGAGCCCCTCGAATCCATTGTAAACCGATAGTATTATAATTAGAGCGGCAGTTCCAATTGCAATTCCGCCTGCGCTTATCAACGAGATAATGTTGATGACGTTATGAGACTTTTTTGCAAAAAGATATCTCCCGGCTATGAAGATTGGCAACTTCAACTCTTTAAAAGTTTATCTATCTTCTCAACATAATCTAAAGAGTCATCTATTATAAATTGAAGCTCGGGTACAATTCTAAGCTGTTTTGAAACTCTCCTGCCAAGTTCGCCCCTAATAGACTTTGAGGAGCTCTCAACCAGCTTGTAAACCTCCTTTGCCCGCTCAGATGGAAAGATACTGATGAATACTCTGGCTGCAGAGAGGTCGGGACTTATCCTTACAGCCGTAACCGAGACCATAGCTCCACCAAACACGGCAGTACCTTTCTCTCTGAATATCTCCGACAGATCTCGTTGAAGCTGTCTCGATACCTTTTGTTGTCTTGTGCTTTCTCCCTCCATATTTATTCAATTTTTAAAATAAAGTAATTTTTCTTGCCCTTTTGAACCAAAATATATTTGTCGTTCAGCAGTTT
>CAZCXB010000309.1:0-1714 GCA_964502485.1 uncultured Muribaculaceae bacterium
TTGTTGATGGTTCGCTGTTGGCAGATGACACACCGGAGCTCAAAGGCTTTAAGAGAGCAATGATAAATCCCGTTTTATTGGAAGAGAGCGAAGAGACATGTGAGTTAAGCGAGGGTTGCCTGAGCATCCCCGACATTCACGCTTCTGTAGAGAGGCCAAGCAAAATAAGGGTTTCATACTACGATCAGGATCTGCAGAAGAGAGAAGAGTCCCTTGATGGTTTTGCCTGCAGAATGGTTCAGCACGAAATGGACCATCTGGATGGGATACTCTTTACAGACAGGACGCCACCAATCAGGAAAAAAATGCTTCAGTCCAAACTCAACAACATCAAGACCGGAAAGGTCAAAACACATTACAGAACAGCAAAATAGAAAAACAGTAGAGCAGCAGAATCGCAAAATAGAACATCAAAAAATAGCAGGAATTAAAATGGGAGCATTTCACGCATACGATATACGGGGAGTTTACAACAGAGACTTCAACAAAGAGACAGTTTATAAGATCGGATTCTTTCTACCGGAGCTTCTTAACAGCAAAAAGGTACTCATTGGACGCGACGTAAGGGACTCTTCACCTGAAATAAGGGAGTACCTGATTGCCGGAATTACCGATGCAGGAGCAGATGTTTATGACATGGGACTCTCAACTACCCCTATGGTATATTATGCTACCGGCAAATATGGCTTCACTGCCTCTGTGCAGATTACCGCCTCTCATAATCCAAAAGAGTATAACGGTCTCAAGGTATCCCGCGAGAATGCGCTTCCTGTGGGTTTTGATACAGGTCTTGGACTTTTGAAGGAGTGGATAGAGACTCGTGAAATTGTAAAGGCTGAGGTTGCAGGAAAGAAATTTGAAATAGAGGTTAAGAAAGAGTACATAGAATTTCTGCTCAAATACAGGAAAAATCTATCTAATCTCAATATCTGCGTCGATGTATCAAACGGTATGGCTGCGCTACTAATTAAAGATGTTCTTGGGAAAGATTCTCCTGAATTACATTATATTTTTGACGAGTTGGACGGCACATTTCCAAATCACGAGGCAAACCCTCTGGTTGCGGAGAATATTGTTGATTTGCAAAGAGAGGTTAAAGAGAAGGGTTGCGATGTAGGGGTGATTTTTGACGGAGACGGAGACAGGGTTATGTTTGTTGACGAAAACTGCCGCTTTATCTCTCCCGATCTTATGATAGCACTTCTGGGTCACTATTTTCTAGAGGAAAGAGGAGAAAAAGGAGCTGTTCTTCAGGATATCAGAAGTTCTAAAGCAATAGGAGAGTACCTTGCTCCAATGGGGGGCCAGATGCACACCTGGAGAGTGGGAAGAGCCTTTGCCGCTCACAAACTGAGAGAGATTGACGGAGTTTATGGAGGAGAACTTGCCGGCCACTACTATTTCCGTGATTTCTATTACAGCGACTCAGGTATAATGGCGTGTCTTATTATACTTGGGGTAATATCTGACTTTAAAAAGAGAGGCATTAAGCTATCCGGCATTATTGCAGGGATAGAAAAGTATAAGAACTCAGGAGAGATAAACTTTAAAATCGAGAGAAAAAAAGAGGCCATGGATTTGGTCAGAGATTACTTTTTATCAAAAGAGAGTGCAACCGCCAATTACGATTTTGACGGTTACAGGGTAGAATTCCCTGAATGGTGGTTTAATATAAGGCCTTCAAATACAGAGCCATATCTTAGGTTTATTGCTG
>CAZCXB010000310.1:0-1710 GCA_964502485.1 uncultured Muribaculaceae bacterium
CTTTTGAGAAGCCCTCCCAGGAGAGTTCCAACTTTGCACGTTCGATGCCCTTTATATAGGCATCTCTGTTTCCACCCTCAAAAAACTCTCTTATCCCTGCGGCAATTGCACTGCTTTCAGGAGAGTCAACAACAATTCCCGTGCCCTGCTTCTCTATAATCTCCTTGAGTCCTCCAACGTTTGTTGTGATAACAGGAACCCCGAAATGGTAAGAGATTGCACTAATTCCGCTTTGGGTTGCACTTCGGTATGGTAGTACGGCAACATCTGCAGATGAGAAGAAGAGCGGAACCTCATTGTCCGGAATATAGCGGGTGAAAAGCTTTATTCTCTCTTTTGCAGGAGAGTTGGCTATCTGAGAGGAGTAGCGCTCAAAACTCCCATATGGCTCCCCGGCAATAATAAGCTGGTAACTATCGTCTAAAAGAGAGAATGCATCTATGAGAATGTCAAGACCTTTATAGTCACGAATCAATCCAAAAAAGAGGATATTCCTCTTACTCTTCTCAAGGGATAATCTATCAATAGATAACTCTCTCTCTTCTCTTCTCCCAAAGTGGTTATAGAGTGGGTGAGGGATTACCTTAAAATGTGAATCCGGTTTAAGTTTGATAAGATCTTCACCTACAGATGAAGAGAGAACAACATACCCATCAGAGCCGGAGAGAAAGTACCTAGTAAGAGCCCTGTCAAAGGGGCGCTTTTCGTGTGGTATTACATTGTCTAAAATTGAGATAACCTTTGTCTTTCCAAGCTGATGTCTGGCTACGTAACCCTGCGAGGGTGCAAAGAAAGAGATCCAGTAACGCATCAAAAGCAGATCAGGCTCCCACTCACGGATAACCTTTGATGTACTGATATAGGATAGAGGATTGATTGAGTCAAGTACAGGAGTGCTCTCTATCCTGATTGCATCATCTTGTTCGGTAATATACTGTGTCTTTCCGGGGAACAGAATTGAGGGATACTGCCTTTTAAAATTAAAGGCCCTTACCTCGTGAGATTTGCCCAGTTCATTGAATATGTTTGCATTAAACTGGGCAATTCCTCCCCGGTATGGGTAAAAACATGATAGAATAGCAATCTTCACCCAATATTTTTTAATTTTTTGATTTTTGTTTGATATACTCGTCATTCATCGCTGCAACTACCATTTTGGTAATATTAAGTGCAGGATTACCCTGAAGGACTGTGTTTGTTGCGCCGGTGCTGCTGATAATAAGGGCATAACCCTTCTCTGCATTGAGTTTTTCCAGATAGGTGCTAAGAGCATCAAACACTCTTCTGTATAAAACGGCCTCCTCTTCTGACATCTCTTGTTGCTTCTGTTGTGCGTAGTTCTGAAGCTCCTGCTCCCTCATTGCAAGCTGTTGCTGCTGAGACTCTGCCTGAGATCTTGTGATAAGACCCTTCTGAACCTTCTGCTGGAAGTCCTTTACATCATTTTCAAAAGATCTGCTCCTCTTATTAAGATCATTCTGAATAGTCTGTGCTTTGTTCTCAAATTCTGAGCGAAGGTCATTAAACATATCGTACTGATTTATCAGAGAGTCAATCTGAACAAATACTATGTCACCCGCTACGGCAACCTCTCCCTGACCCTGTTCCGAAGGCCCTTCAGAAGCCGGACCTGATGTAAAATGTAAGATAAACAGTACAATAACTGCTACTGACAGAACAACATTTGTGATAATTGATGCGTTTTTCATC
>CAZCXB010000311.1:0-1710 GCA_964502485.1 uncultured Muribaculaceae bacterium
GAATCAAAGAATTTGAATATCAATTTATTCAGGTTCAAGATAATAGATATATAGCTACAGAGATGGTATCTCATAAATTGTGGAAATCTGTAACAGGAAAGAGCCATCCCGACTACAATGGAATTGACAATAAGCCGGTTACTAATATCTCCTGGTATACTGCAGAAAAATTCACCAAGATGCTTAGCAAAGCCACCGGTAAATCTTACAGACTCCCTACCGAATCGGAGTGGTTGGCATCAAAAATGCACCTTAGGAGAGAAGAGGAGACCTTACTTGAATGGTGTTTCGAATGGTGCAACAAATTTGAGGAGAACTCATCTGCTCATTATCTTGGCCCATACTCAGGAACGCTTAAAAAAGCAATTGGGAACAGAAGAGTAAATCTGCCCCCAAATTTATCAAACTTTACAAACGGATTCAGACTAGCTTTAGAGTTATGAATTGCAAACTCGTCATTTTCATCTTTTTTCAAGGATTATTTCTGTTCTCCTGTAGAGCAGATAACGATTTTAAAACTATTGTAATAGATCCTAATTCTACCGAGATTATAAGTTTTAATGACATCTACGAGCTTTCCAAAACTATACAACTCGAAACCAGTGACTCTGCCATGATAGGAGAGGTGTGTACCATTTTAATAAATGAAGATAAAATCTATGTGCTCTCGGGTAAACGTCACAGTCGATTTTTTTATACTGTATTTGACACTCTTGGGAACTTTCTCTACAGACAGGACAGAAGGGGCCGGGGGCCTGGTGAGTATATAAAAATTGGTGGGCTTTTTGTAAATGGAGATAGTGTTATTATATGCTCTTCAGAAAAATTTGTTTATTATAATTCTAGTGGTGAGTTTATAAAAGAGAGAGAGGTTAATGCAGGAATGTTTATTGGAATGGATTATCTGAAATCTGGAGAGTTCATTGCTAATTACGGCATGTCAATGCCCGATTCTACAGATGGCAGATATTATTCGATAAAACTTTATTCGTCACAAGGTGAATACCTTAATGGATTCTTACCAATTCCTCCAGATGTGGCTGGAAGGCCATACTTTTCACCAACCTCATCGCTTATAATAACAAAAGATGGCAGTTCGTACTTTTACCCCTATACACACTCCAGTATATTTAGATACTCACATGACAGCAAAATTTTTAATGAGTTATTCAGATTTAAAATCAGAGGTGAACCCGAATTTGATATATATGAAATATCTCCTGCTCTTGTAGAAAACTCAAAATGGCTCTTTAATAAAAACATCTTATGGCTGTTTGATATAGACAAAGATTTTATTCTACTAAGACTAACCTCCAATAGTCGGGTTTTAGATGCTTTCGCGGATCTTAACACCAATAAAATATTTCTGATCCCCAAAGACAAATTTTACGACCATGAAAATAACATCCCAATTAATCCAAAAGAGAACAATCTAGGAACACTAATATCTGTTGTCGAAAAAGAGGACTCTAACGCCGTTATTGCGATTTATCAAAGAAAAAATATTAAATAGCTAACGGAGATACTCTAAAGAGAAAGTGAATTCTAAACTGGCCAAATAAAAGGAACCCACTCCAAAAAAAGCTAATAAGGGATCCTCAATTTTGAAGATCCCTTAACTCTGTTAAAAACCATTCTCATACGCAGCCATATCGAGCAGGCCGTGGCCGGAGAGGTTGAAGAGCAGCACTTCGCTGCGGCCGGCCTCTT
>CAZCXB010000312.1:0-1702 GCA_964502485.1 uncultured Muribaculaceae bacterium
ATAAATAAGTTTATAAAATAAACCAAATTGCCCTAAAAATATGCAACAGAGTTTAATGCAGATTTATCGCTGCTCAACTATTTGTTGCATGGTGCAAATATAAATAAGTTTATAATATAAACCAAATTTTTTTTGCCACAACCCTTGCCAAGGTTAAGGTTAAAAAACTTTATTATATCTTTACATCACAATGTAAATCAATGAAAATCTTCGACAATAATAGATCTTACTCACATCAGGAGTTTGGGGTGGGGGTTTTAAGATTTGTCAATAGTTTTCTTGAGCTATATAGTGCAGATAAACAGCAATATATAGGTGTAATGATGGAGAGATCCATTGAGATGGTTGCCTCGTTGTACTCTATTATCAATTTGAAAAGTGCCTATGTACCAGTAGATACCACCTGGCCGGATGCAAGAGTGGCAGAGTGTTTTAATGATGCAGGTGTAAAGTATGTTCTTACAGACAACCAATTCAAGAGCCGGCTAGAGAGTCTCGGATTCGTTGCAATTGTACCTCAATTTGATTTTGATCTTAAATCGCAGAAGCACCTTCACCGCAACACCGAGTGGCCACAAGTTTCCGAGTGGAAGTTAAAAGATAGCCCCGACACTGCATACATCCTCTTTACAAGCGGATCTACCGGAAAACCTAAAGGGGTTATTGTTCCCCAAAGTGCTGTATTAAATTTAGTTACCTACATTCAAAATAGATACCCACTCACAGAGGGCGACTCAATAATGTTCAAATCTCCCTACACATTTGATGGATCTATATGGGAGATCTTTGCCTGGACAGAGGCGAATGCCAACCTATATGTAGCCCCTGTAGGCTTAGAAAAAGATCCCGATCAAATAATCCGGGCAATAACAGAGCACCGCATCTCCTTTATCTTCTTTGTACCGGCAATGCTCAACTCATTTCTCGACTACCTCTCTCTCACAGACTTACCATATAAAGAGATATTCCCAAACCTAAAATATATATCTGTTGGAGGAGATGTTCTCCAGACACAACTTGTTCAAAAATTCTACCAACTATTAGATTACAACAAAACCAAACTGATTAATGTCTATGGCCCTACAGAGACAACAGTCTATGCAACAACCTATTTATGTTCTCCGGATAGTAGTATAAAAAAAATCCCTATCGGATACCCGGTAGATAATTGCAGAATCTATATCCTCGATAACGAACTTAACAGAGTATCCCCAGCAGATGAGGGGGAGATCTTTATTGCCGGAGCAGGTGTGGCAATGGGTTATCTTAACAGGGAGGAGCTTACCCAAGAGCGATTTCTTGCAGATCATATAGAGGGGAGCGGAATGATGTACAGAACAGGAGACATTGGTGCAGAGGTCACTCCCGGAATCTTCGATTTTATTGGAAGAAAAGATAATCAGGTGAAGATTCGCGGCTACAGGATGGAGATGGGGGAGATTGAATATGCTCTTAACAGCCTTCCATATATAAAAGAGGGTGTAGTTATTGCAATCAAAGGGGCCAATAACGTCGGGTCACTCATCTCATTTATCATTGACGACAAACAGAGTACCCCGCGAGCTGCTGATATATTTGCGCAGGAGTCGCTGAACAAAGAGCAGGACTTGCTAAACAAAGAGCAGGAGTCGCTTAAGCAACAGATAATTGCAGATTTGCAAAATCTTCTGCCGCAGTATATGATACCGGACCACTATATATT
>CAZCXB010000313.1:0-1657 GCA_964502485.1 uncultured Muribaculaceae bacterium
CAATTATAATCTGCCTGACGATAGAATAGCAAAATTTCCATTAGAGAACAGAGATGACTCCAAGATTTTAATATTTAAAGATAACTCTATCGGAGAGTCCAAATTTTCAAATCTCGCTGAGTTATTACCTGAGAACTCCATGATTGTATTTAACACTACAAAAGTGGTTCCTGCAAGGATTATATTTAAAAAGGAGAGTGGTGCCTATATTGAGATTTTTTGTCTTGAACCATACATACCTTCAGAATATAACAGCTCGTTCGCTGCAAAGAGAACATGCAGCTGGGTAGCTGTTGTAGGTAATGCTAAGAGATGGAGATCCGGCTCTGTTCAATTCAATTCAAATGGAGATAAAGATTTAGAATCTATAAATTTAACTGCTACAGTTGAGGAGAGAAGAGATGATAAATTCATTGTAAAATTTGAATGGTCAGGGGATAAACCCTTCTCAGAAGTGATGGATTTGTGTGGTAAAGTACCAATTCCTCCTTATCTTAAACGTGACTCTCAGCCACTCGATAGAGAGAGATATCAAACATTGTATGCCACAAACAGAGGATCGGTTGCGGCTCCTACAGCAGGGTTACATTTTACACAAAAAGTTATTGATCAGATAGATATAAGGTCAATAATTCGTAAAGAGGTCTCATTGCATGTGGGAGCAGGTACATTCATTCCTGTAAAGTCTGAGATGATACACGATCATAAGATGCACTCTGAGCCATTTTCTGTTACAATGGATGTAATTGAGGCTATCTTGGGTAAAAAAATAGCTGGGTTACCTATTATTTCTGTAGGAACAACTACTACAAGAACCTTAGAGAGTCTCTACTTTTTGGGTATACAATGTTTAGAAAATGGCTTCCCCTCAAATGTAACTCAATGGGAGCCATATTTAAAATCATCCGTTTATAGTGTTGAGGAGTCTCTTAATGCGCTAATTGAATGGATGAAACAGGATGGGAGCAGTGTATTGGAGAGAAAGACAGAGATAATTATTGTACCCGGATTTAAATTCCGTATAGTAGATATACTAATTACAAATTTTCACCAACCTCAAAGCACACTTTTGTTGCTAATTTCTTCATTCATAGGTGAGAGCTGGAGAGCTGTATATAACTATGCTCTTAAAAACGAATTCAGATTTTTAAGCTATGGTGATAGCTCAATCCTTTTCAGGAGCTGATTCCGAATCTAAACTGATATATTTCAGAATTTTATGAACCCAACTGGAGAGCATAGGTCCGGAATTCAGCAGATTAGGCACAATATTCTCTAACTGTTGTCTGGCAATTGAAAGATAATCAGAATCTTTAGTAATTTCATATAAAGAGAGAAGATTTCCTGCCATAACCGAATTTGCTGAAGGCCTTATAACATCAATATTGGATTCACGTTTAAATGGAACAGTATCAGAGACAAAATCTCTTTCAGATTTACTGAACATCCCATTTTCGGGTTTATAAAACTTCTCCATAACAACTTCGGTATATCTTTTTGCTACATCAAGATACTCACTCTCTCTTTTAATTTTATACAATTCAAGTGATGCTTCAATAAAGTGAGCATAATCTGACAAGTAACCAAACAGATAGCTTTCTGAGCAACATGTGTATCGAAATAGTCTGCCATCTGTTTTATTGATATTGTTATATAC
>CAZCXB010000314.1:0-1649 GCA_964502485.1 uncultured Muribaculaceae bacterium
CTCTTCATAAACTCCTCTTTAGAGATTGCCCAGCTTGCACCTAAAGACCAGAATGGTGCATATCTGTATTTAGGGTCATCAGTAATAAGATTAGAGGCATCTGTTCTTGCAGATCCCGAGAGAGTATATTTTCCATCAAATGTATATGATGCATTTCCGTACATTGAGAAGTACCTGTCTGTGCTGTAGGTGTAGCTGTTGGTATATGCAAATGTCTGTGCTCCACCTGTCCAGTTCTTGAGAGCATAAACACCGCTGCCACCAACTCCATTAGGAAAAGTTCCAACTGTAAGTTTATCATCATCATATCCATATGTACGTGGATTCTTAAAAAACTGATAAACTCTGTCAGAGACCTCGGCTCCGGCAATAACACTAATCTGATGCTTCTCTGCAAATAATTTGTTGTAGTTTATCTGATTTCTCCAGTTATATGCAGTTATACTGTTTCTCTCCTGGTCCAGAAATCCTCCTTTAGGCAGATTTTGGGTAACTTTTCCTGTTGGTTTATCCCAGGTTGATGCAAAATTGACCGCAGATCTTACAGTGTATGTATCTTCGCTATAGATATTTTTGATATCATTATTGATCATCTCATACTGGATCTTTGAATCAATAGTCAAACCATCTATAATTTTAAAAGTCAACCCGGCCTGTGCCCTTGCTCTCATCTGCTTTGTCCTTAGGTCACGTCCATTAACTTCTCTTATAGGGTTATAAGTCCAGTCTGTATAAGGGAAGCTGCTCATTGGAACGTGCCTCTCTAAATTTGGCATATAGAGTGCAGAAGGGACAGATGCATAGCTTCCGTCTTCATTGAAAAGAGCGTGATAAGGGCTGCTTGTATAGACCATTCCGTTTTCCCTTATATCGTTAACTCCAAAACTACCCGAAAAATAGAAATCCAACCATTTGAATACCTTAACATTTGCACGGTAGTTAGCCATATATTTTTTGGTATCATCCCCTTTGTAGCTCTGGTTTGAACCCTCATACATAAGGGAGAGAACATTTGTCATTCTCTCATTTGAACCGGAGATATTGAGGTTATACTGTTGTGTAAAAGGATTTTGAAGCATATGGTCTTTTACATCCTGTCTGTTATCGATTTTTCTTAATCTATCGAGAGTCGCATTAAGTTCTGCTGTGGTGATATATCCCATTCTTGCCTCATTCATCGCAATAACAGCTGCAGAGTAATTTGAAGTGAGGTTTGTATTACTGTTTGGGAGTGGAGCCCAGGGACCGCCAAAGAAATTGGTAGCAAACCCTCTCTGCTCATAATCAATTATCTCCGCAGATGTTGCAAGAGGATTTTGATAATCGATATCTGTCTTTGGGGCATACTTCAAAAAGGTGCTAAAATCTACCTTCACACCTGTTCGTTTACTGCTTATGCCGGATTTTGAGGTAATAACAATCACTCCATTAGCAGAGCGTGCCCCCCAGATAGATGTTGCTGCTGCATCCTTAAGAATTGTAATGCTCTCAACATCGTTTGGGTTGATGGAGCTAAGATCACTCTGAATTGCAAAACCATCTACAACAATAAGGGGCTGTGCAGCTGCAAGCAGACTTGTCTGACCCCTGATCTCAAATGTTACATTTCCGTTTACATCTGTCTTTGTCTGTACACCTGCAGATGTTCC
>CAZCXB010000315.1:0-1648 GCA_964502485.1 uncultured Muribaculaceae bacterium
GTATTTGTATTATACTCGTTACTTGAAGAAGTAATTTCTTTGGGTATAGTGTTTACCGGCACATTATGTGTGTTAGTTCCAATATTTATATAGCAGGACCTGAACGGAATAATGTCAATTTTACTTAAGACTTCTTTAAGTTCACTGTCAATAACAGCCTCTCCTTCATAGATATATTCTACCTTTAATCTTATATCCTCAAGATTATCGATGCCAGTGAATTCAACAATACCAATACCGTCTTTTGCGCTGTAAATATTCGTCCAGTCACGTCCTGTCCAATAGCAATAATCCAGAGATTTTACAGGTTTTCCGAGATAATTTATCACTAGTGTCCACTAAAAATTTAAGCATAATTGAACATGTCCATCGTTACTAATTTCAAATACTGGTTCAGTTTTTTCGAAAAGCTCTCTGATTTGAGATTTATCAAAAAGAGACAAGCCGAGAATCCGGAGAACGTCAAAAGTACTTCGATTGAGACGAAGATCATGTTCAACAATGGCAATAAGGCAATAAGCCGTAATAGCCGAATATATCTGTATTCTAACCGCATTTTCGGTTACTCCCCAAAAAGACTTAACGTGAAGATGCTGCTTGATCCATTTAAAGAACAACTCTACCTGCCATCTTTTTTTATAAAGCAATGCAATATGCTCAGCATTAGATGTAAAGCTATTAGTGAGGTATGTAAAAGTTCTCTTATGCTCTTTAGAGTAGTAGGCAATACGTCTAAGGATGCTAGGATATTTTTTTACAGACGATTGCCCTGTAAGTCGGATGGTTTGATCGCAGAGAATATTGTTCGGGTTATCAAGAAGCTCTTTTCCCTCCAATATTTTATATTGAAATTGCCCCCTTTCTCTTATAACGAAGAGAGAACCAATAAGATTGATAGTAAAGAGCCTGGCAAGATCAAAATAACCTCTGTCAAAGATATAGTAGGCACTTGGCTCATAAGGAATTTCATCCATAGCGTTCATATCGTGAACTTTGGCCTCAGTGATATGAATAAATGTTGGAATTTGAGTAACTACATCATAGAGTGTATGAACTTTAATCCCTCCTTTTGCCTTGCGGAAGCTTGCCCACCAGAAAAGATTCAAACACAAGTCAATAGTGGTAGAGTCGAAAGCATAGAATCTTCCTGCAATTTCAAATTCTCTTGTAATTCTCTTATTCTGAGCAATGGATATCATTTTGTATGCGAACTCTTCAAAGATCTTACTGTCTCTATTTGCGTTAGCCTTGGCAAGGTTGCTACGAGTTATAATCGACTTGCCAAATCCAAGATGGTAGCTCTTAGGGGAATGGGCGGTCGTAATGCAGATAAGCTCTCTGAGGCTTTCACAACCGGAGAGTTGTCCGAACATCATAACCAACAACTGGTTCCAACAGCTGAACGATTTAATGTATTTGTCTCCTTGGTATTTCATTACAATTCGTTGAAAAGCTTTCTGAGGAAGAAACTCAATGAGTTGCGCAAAAACATATTTTCCACTGTTCATAACTCGATTTTACTTTTATTACCAAAAGTAAAAAATCAAATCGTGGACACAGGAATTTTATTATATAATGCACAATATCTTGATACTATAAGGTTAAAAAACAAAGTTTAGTGGACACTAGTGTTATGTCAACCTTAATA
>CAZCXB010000316.1:0-1636 GCA_964502485.1 uncultured Muribaculaceae bacterium
GTCCTGACCCGGTATTATACTATAGATGCAAAAAAGTGCAATTTCGTTGCAGAGAGACCTGACCTTGGCAAGGGTTGTGGACCTTGTATACTTTTGTGGACCTTGCATACTTTTGTGGACCTTGCCAAGGGTTGTGGACCTTGCATGGCAGATTAAACTTTTTGCCTTGAATGATATCTAAAATGAAAAGGGTGTTATGATAAAACTAATTTTCAATCCGTTTTGGATCTTAATTTACATTTTGCCTTTCAATCTCTTTTGTACAAAAGGCGATGTTTCGGATGTTATTCCGCCTTATAATCAAAGAATTACCAAAAATATCTCCTATAATAATGTTAGCGTTGATGTTATTATTGATATGCCGGGGAGCAAAGAGGTTGATGTGTTAATTGTGTATCATGGGACTGTATTTTTGGACAGTAAAATACTGGATGCTGCCAATAATGTTTTAGATAGATTTAAGGCATTGTTAGACAAGGAGATGATGATAGTGAGTGTTGCTTATCCGGAGGAGAATTTATTGATGGGTGATAATCTTTTGCACTCAGAGGCAGCGCTATTGTGGGTTAAGAACAGAGCAAGCGGACAATTAGGTGTCACCATAAAGAGGATCTTCCTGGCAGGCCATTCTCAGGGGGGATATATTGTAACGCGGCTAAATACAATGCATCAAACCAATGGTGTTATTGCTAATGCCCCGGGACCGCTCAATTTGGTGTACAGATGTAATCTGGAGGAGTTGGGTTTGGTAGCGACCACTGTAACTTGTAATTTATTAAGAGCCACCTATGGAACGACATCAAGCAATCCGGGGGCATATTTCGAAAGATCCCTTTTGAATTTTACACAAGGCTTTAAATCGGATATACTTTTTGTTCAAGGGCTTAACGACTCTCCCATACAGATGTACTCCTGGCCGCTTTTTAAATCAAATATAGCGGAGAGCTCCACCAGCAAAATGGTTAAATTTCTAGACTTGCCAAACTACGGGCACGCTGCGCTATTCGAAAACCCGCAAGCAAAATCGGAATTCAACAAATTTTTGGAATGAGACCTTGGCAAGGGTTGTGGACAAGCATAATGTTTATGGATTAACTTTCCAGATCATATCTGAGTATTTGAGGTATTCAGGTAATGCGGCTGATCCATACCAAGTAAAGATATCATAGTCCAGTAAGCCGTTAGAGATCGCAGGGTCTGTCAGAAGCAGAATTTTTGCCTCTTCTATAGTATTTATATTTTGCAAAATGAAAATCCCTCTATAGCTTTTGTCATTCTTGCCGATGGGTCCTGCAACTACAAGTATCCCCTCTTTAGCCAATCTGTTAATATTTTGCAGATGCCCCTTAAAGCTCTCATTTACATACTCTTTATTTGTTGTTGTATTCCCCCCTGCTTTAAGAATTACCAAAAAATAGCTTTTCATTCCATAGTCATCTCCCCCTAACTTTTCGGCTAATGCCTTATCATAATTAGGGTTGGAAATAGTAGTGTCTTTATCGATCTGGATAGCAGACTCTTTGCAAAAAGTAATAGATTCCGCAAAAACTACATCCGCAAAAACTACATCTGCAAAAACTACATCTGCAAATAACAGATGTAGAAGTATAATTATTAATTTCACTCTCATATTGTT
>CAZCXB010000317.1:0-1623 GCA_964502485.1 uncultured Muribaculaceae bacterium
GTATTAGAGTACCCTCTCTTTTGAGTTTCATAATCGTTCGCTCAATAATCTTCTCGGACCTGATATCCATTGAAGATGTTGCCTCGTCTAGTATAAGTAACGATGGCTTTCTTGCAACAGCCCTTGCAAAGGCAATCCGTTGCTGTTCGCCTCTGGAGAGGAGAGATCCCCCCTCTCCGGGATGAGTTGCATCACCATTGGGGAGCGATTCGAAAATCTTATTCAGTTCCAATTCCAGACATAGCTCATCGTAGATGGCCCTGTGATTATTTGACTCAACCCCATCCATTATGCACTCTTTTATAGTATTGCCAAAGAGGTCGGGATTCTGAGGAACGATAGATACACTACCTCTCCATCCTGCAGGCTCATAGTCAAATATGCTTTTTCCGTTAACTTCAACTTTGCCGGATTCCGGTCTCATATGCAGCATCAGAATTGCAGCAACAGTACTTTTACCGCATCCGCTCTCCCCGCGTAGCAGTAGAATCTTACCTCTACTGATTTTGAACGATAGATTTTCAAAGAGCCGTTCCCTGCCCGGATAGCTGTAGGAGAGATTGCTCACAACCAGATTATCTGCTCTGATTCTCTCACCGCTGCCGCTACACTCCTCCTCAAGAGACATTATATCCAGATACCTGGTTGCAGCCACGTTTCCCTCTCTTAAAGAAGAGATTGCAGACGCTATTTGCTGAAGAGGAGCAGTAAAGAGAGCAGCAATGGTATAGAATGATACCAACTCTCCTATTGTCAGTATACCGGCAATAACTGCTGCTCCTCCACTCCATAAAATTACAAGCATAATAAGTTTGGAGACCATCTCTGCAGCTGCTCCGGCGTAGATTGATACCATTCCGGTCTGAGAGAGGGTATTGTTGAGATCTTCCAGCTTAAGGGTGGTTCTTGCCATAGCAAACCTCTCGTTACTAAAATTTTTTATGGTTGTCACGGACTTTAAACTCTCAATCACAATGCTCTGAAAACGGGATGCCCTCTCCATTGAGCTTCTCATAAGAGGTTTGTTAAGCCTGTCGTGAATAATATAAATTGTAAGGTATAGTGGAATAAAGGCCATACAAAGCAGAGCCAGATTGCTTTCGGTTATAAAAAGAAGAGCCATGGATACAAAAAGGGTCACAAAGGCAACGACCGCCTCCGGAATAGTCTCAGATATAAGATTGCGAATCCTGTAGACATCATATATTCTGGAGGTTAATTCCCCGATTTTAACAGTGTTGAAAAACGGAAGAGGTATCCTGAAGAGATGCTTCAGATAGTTGGTTATAAGCTCTCTGTCTGTATCTATCGACAGGTTTATATTCATAACGCTTCTGGTAACAGATATAAGTACCGATAGGAGTAGGATAAGAGCCATCAAAAGAGACACTTTTGTCAACTGGTCTCCACCTCCTGAGGGAATAATATCATCCAAAAGATACTTTATAAAGATTGCCACAGCAAGTGATGAGATAAGATGCATAACAGCGAGCAGTATTCCACCCGAAATAACCATCCAACGCTTAGCCAGTAAGCCTTTTATCCACTTTAAAAGAGATATTTCCGTCCCCTCTTTTATATCCAACCCTTCACCGCTTCGGGAGGGGGAGAGGAGTATTAAAT
>CAZCXB010000318.1:0-1620 GCA_964502485.1 uncultured Muribaculaceae bacterium
ATTCATTATCTGCTGCATTTAATTGTTTGTCATACTAATTATTGTAAATGAGAGTGGATCAATCTCTAAAGATAGACTATCTCCATCGGTACTTATAAGTTTTCCTGATAAAGTTTCAACCTTTTTACCTTTATAACTTATTGGAAGTTTAATATTTACAACTCTCTTTTCTTCACTCTTATTAATAGCTGTTAAAACGATCTCTCCCATATATACTCTTATGTAACACAGAAGATCATCAGATATGGTTAATGGAAATATATCCCCGTAAATCAGGGGCATAGATCCTCTTCTTAAATGAGTAAGACTCTTTACAATATCTAAAAGACCCTTCTCATCATCATTATAACCATCAAATCTCATCCATCTACGATTGTCAGGATCATTACCACCCGGCTCGCCGTACTCATCTCCATAGTAGATTGTAGGAACTCCCGGAATGGTCATAATAAAGGCATGCAATAGAGCTAATTTCTTGTATGAGTTTGGATTACCGGTACCAATATCTCTTTTCCATCCTGCAAGTTTATAATCTTCTCCGGGTATCAAATCACCTCCGGCAAGGGATATAAACCTTGGTCTGTCATGATTTCCGGTGATATAACCCATTAAATTGTGATATCCGTATGTAGAGAGGCTGCGGTCAAGAGTTTGCCATACGTCAGTAAAACTGCCATCTCTGTTAATCAAACTCCAGATCATAGAGTCATATACATTAAAATCAAACTGGCCATCTAACATACCATTCCTTACATATGAGTCAATCAGTTCATGACTGCCATACGTCTCCCCTATCTGGTATACTGTTCTTTCAGGAAATTTTCTCTTAATTTTGGTTGTCAATGTCCTCCAAAAAACTTCCGGTATATGCTTTGTTGCATCATGTCTAAAGCCATCAAATTCAAAATTTTCCAGCCAAAAAACAGCAGAGTCGGTCATTGGCTGATATACATACTCTCTCTCAAGATCAAGTGATGGTATATGTCTGTCAAACCATGTTGTAAGACGAAATTCATCCCATAATTCAAAATTGGGACGACCATCCGGAGTTGTGTCCGGAGTTACCCAGCTTGGGTTCTCTGTTAATGTAGGGCTATTAATATGCATATGGTTGGCAACATAATCCAGAATAACATTGTGATCTCTTAAATGCGCCTTTTCCAACAACTCATTAAGTGTGCTATCGTCTCCAAAACGACTATCTATCTTTGTTAAAAAAATTGGCCAGTATCCATGGTATCCGCTGAATTTTGTTTTTGGATCGGGGTATTGCCCCCAGGCATCAAGAGGGTTCTGTGTAATTGGAGATAGCCATATAGTTGTGATACCCAAATCGCTAAAGAATCCATCCTCGATTTTTTTCACTATTCCGCGTAGATCTCCTCCAAAATAATCAACTATAGGCAATACAGCGGGATCATTCAATCTCTTGGTATTTTTAGGGTCTCCGTCCAGGAATCTGTCAATTAAAAGAGAGTACATTATCTGGCTATGTTTGTCTGTTCGGCTTAACTCCCCTGTAGTTGCTATAACTTTTCCGTACTTTAATGGAATTAACAGATCATTTGATACTGAACTTTCATTATAAGTAATCACTCTGATATACGATCTCTCCTGAGT
>CAZCXB010000319.1:0-1606 GCA_964502485.1 uncultured Muribaculaceae bacterium
ATCTCATTCAACCTAGAGTACTCCGATATTGGAATATTTCCGTTAAGGAAATCCTGTTCGGCCCTCAACATTTGTGCTTCATATGTAGCTACATGTTCAAATCTAATTCTAAGAGACCTGTGAGATTTAATAAGATTGTTATACTGTACAATCACTAACTGTCTAAGCTCATTAAGTGTTCTTTCGTGTAAGTGTTTTGATTTTTCAACCTCTTGCCTGCTCATTTTAACTCCTGATTTGTCTACAAGAGACATAATTGGAATTTTTACAAAAAGGCCTACATTATAACGAGTTTCGCTGTTAGAATTGTTCATATTCTGGCCAAAATAGCTACTGAATACTACATTGTCCAAAAGGCCATATCTTACACCACCCTCAAATCCCAAGTATCTCATCCAATCTCTTTTTTCACTTTTAACTTTTAAGTTGCTGATTATAATATCGGCATCGTAGAATTTAAGCATTGGTGAGTTCATCTCAGCGGAGTCTAGAAGAACTCTTAATGGGGGTAATAGTTTAGTTATATCGGGGTATTGGGCAACAGCATCCGATAGCTGAGAATAGTCCTGGGCTCTAACGCTCGAGAAAAGAGATATCAAACACAGCGTTATAATAAGTCTTTTTACCATTTTATTGTTTTTCAAGATCAAATCTGCTCTGCTAATTGTTAATGATTGCTTTTATAGGTTTATAAAGGGCTCTTTTCAGTGAGATAAAAAAGGGAAAAAGAAGTACAAAAAGGTTCTTGGTTTTTAAGCTTCTAAGTAGCCCTTTTGTAATAATAAACCTTAATACAACGGCTCGTTCGCTAAGTTTAAGTGAACCGGCCTGATATGAGACTCCGTTAATTATATTATTTATCAATTTATCTATTACCCTGTTTAGTCTGTGCTCCCCCGTCACTCTGCTCCTATCCAGCTCCTCAATTATTGTAAAGTATGAAATTACTCTCTTCATTGAGAACTTTGTAGTCATAGTTGAATTTGGCCTTAATCTCCTTCTAAAAAAATCCTCAGGTATATAGCCAACCCTTTTGGCAAAAAAGTATATTTGAGAGAAAAATAGCTCATCTTCATTTATGATTCCCGGATAAAAATCGATCCCATTTTCTATTACAAGGTCTCGCTTAACAAAATGTATCCATGGTGGTACCCTAAAAAGATCTTTAGACAACAGATAATCTATAATCTCTACCCCATCATACACCCCCGATCCTACATGCCCTTTTTTACAATAGTCGAACCCCTCAGCCCTAAAGTTCTTGTCTTCACTAAACGAAACAGCGTCGAAAATTAATATATCCAGATTACTCTCCAGTGCTCTTTTATAGCATCTCTCTAATGCACAACTCTCTAAGATATCGTCACTATCCATAAAGTAGAGGTAGTCACCTTTTGCCATCTTCAGTCCAAGTGAGCGCGCAATGGCCGAACCTTCGTTTTTTTTGTTTATAAGTGTAATCCTGTTATCTCTATTACTCACCTCGTTGAGAATAGTTTCGCTTCCGTCTGTAGAGCCATCGTTGATAATTATAACCTCCAGCTCTCTAAATGTTTGAGATAAGATTGAATTTACCGCCTCCTCTACATATGAGACAGTATTAAAG
>CAZCXB010000320.1:0-1603 GCA_964502485.1 uncultured Muribaculaceae bacterium
GCACGTGCAAATGTTTGGACAGTAGCTAAAAATACCTATGAAAAGGGTCTAACCTATGCCTACCGCGACCGTAAAAACAAAAAGCGCAGTTTCCGTGCACTCTGGATTCAGAGAATTAACGCAGCAGCCAGGGAGCATGGTTTGAATTATTCGCAGTTTATAGGTAAACTGGCAAAGAGTAATGTTGGTCTTAATCGTAAAGTTTTGGCCGATCTTGCAATGAATAATCCTCAGGCTTTCGAGGCGATTATCAACTCTGTAAAATAGTTTAAATTGAATATTCTCCGCATAATCGGCAATAAATGGTTCAGATTTACTATCTGGGCTCTTTTATATTTGCTTTGGGTGATATGGTTTGGTAATTGGTGGTTTATTTTAGGCCTTGCGGTTATCTTCGACATATATATAACCCGAAAGGTTAAGTGGGCTTTCTGGAAAAAGAGCTATAAAGAGGGAGAGAAGAGAAATGCATGGCTTGACTGGCTGGATGCAATTATATTTGCTCTGGTCGTATCTACCTTTATCAAATCCTTCTTTTTTGAGGCCTATATGATTCCTACATCCTCAATGGAGAGAACACTTATGACAGGCGACTATCTGTTTGTAAGCAAGCTCTCCTACGGGCCAAAGGTATCTCAGACGCCTATCTCTTTCCCGCTTGTTCATAATGTCCTGCCT
This sequence comes from uncultured Muribaculaceae bacterium, assembly GCA_964502485.1. Classification (GTDB taxonomy): domain Bacteria; phylum Bacteroidota; class Bacteroidia; order Bacteroidales; family UBA932; genus Bact-08. Next base: position 679 of record CAZCXB010000320.1, read on the forward strand.
ATAACCGGCGGGGAGTCATATTCAACTCTTATACAGAACCCATACAGAAGGCTGGCAGGATTCTCTAAAGTAAGGAGAGACGATATTGTAGTTTTTAATTTTCCTCACGGAGATACAGTTCTTACTGCAATTCCGACGGAAGATTACTATACACATGTAAGAATACACGGAAGGGAACAGACCAAGACAATGTATGGACCAATCGTCGTTAGGCCTGACGATAAAAAGGATAACTATGTAAAGAGGTGTGTAGCTATTGCAGGCGACACTCTCGAAATCATCAACGGTAAAGTTTACGTTAATGGTAATCCTCAGAAATTCTTAAAGGGAGTACAGAACACATACAGGTTGTTCACCAATGGAACACCTTTGAATTCAAAGATTATTGGGGGTATGGGATTAAACACTCAGGAGCTCTATTATGACTCATCAATGCCAGGTTATCCATCATTTCCGCTAAACGAAGAGGAGGCTCAGGAGCTTTCGGGTTTGCAGAATGTGCTGGAAATAAGGCAAAATATTGATGTCTATCCTCCTGATTTTCCGGACTTCCCATTGATGTTATTCCCTTTTACCGAGACCGGCGATTATCAGTGGACTCGCGACAATTTTGGACCTTTGTGGATCCCTTCCGAGGGGGCTACGGTGGAGCTCAATTTACGCAATCTACCGCTTTATCATAGAGTAATCACCTCATACGAAGGTAATACTCTTGAGATAAAAGATGATACAATCTATATTAATGGATCTCCGGTAAATAGTTATACCTTCAAAATGGATTACTACTTTATGATGGGCGATAACAGACATAACTCCCTTGATTCCCGTTACTGGGGATTTGTTCCGGAGTCTCATGTTGTTGGCTCTCCGGCTGTAATATGGTTCTCAAAGAATCAGTACAACTCTTTTCCAAAAAGTATAAGAT
>CAZCXB010000321.1:0-1595 GCA_964502485.1 uncultured Muribaculaceae bacterium
ACCCTAATAAGATTAGTATCTGCAAATAAAAACATCCGTTTCTACAGAAGCAATATTCAGGGCAGATGCGATTCTCTAATGTTCAACTCTATAGACTCAATAATACGGCTTTATAAAGACCCTGTACTCTGGAACGAAAATAATCAGTTTAGTGCAGATAGTATACACCTTATTACCTCCAATGAACAACTCAGCAAAACTGAGCTTATGTCCGGTGCGTTTGTTGTAACTAAAGAGGACTCTCTGCATTACAATCAGATTAAAGCTGCCGATATTGTTGCCCATTTTACAGAGGGTGACCTTACCAGGTTTGATGCATACGGAGGGGTAACAGTCATCTTCTTTTTCGCAGAAGACAGTATCCTCACAACAATGAATCAGAAGGAGTGTAAGAGTATGACTGCAACAATTAAAGAGAAGAGCGTCCAAAGAGTCAGATACTTTGAAACTATCCAGAGTGATCTCTATCCGATAATAGATATTGAACCGGAAAAGAAGAGATTAAAAGGGTTTCGGTTAAGGTATAATGAGAGGCCGGCCAATCGATTTGAGGTTACAACAAGATCTATAATTCCATCTTCCAGAGAGTATGTCTCTACCCTTGAACTTCCCGAATTCTTCTATACAAATCAGCTTTTTGGAAAGACTCCTATTTTACCATCCTTCGAGATATTCACAAAAAAAGAGACGGAGCAGGTAATAACCGCTCCGCCTACTCCAGTTGAATCCACTTTTTTAGATCCCGCGAAATAACCCTGGCAGAGTTACTTCATAATCAAGAGTGTATGCTTGATTACTATGCTACCAAATATTCAGTGGTAACCCGTGCATCTTTTTCCTTACCTGCTCCCTTACCTCTGCAATAATTGTCTCATCTTCTATATTTGAGAGGACTCTGTCTACCAGCTCTACAATAAATGGCATATCCTTTTCAAGAAGACCACGAGAGGTAATTGCAGGAGTTCCTACTCGTATACCTGATGTCTGGAAAGGCGATCTACTGTCGAATGGAACCATATTCTTATTTACAGTAATATCTGCAGTCACAAGCACCTTCTCTGCAATTTTACCTGTAAGATCCGGGAATTTGCTTCTGAGGTCTATAAGCATCAGATGGTTGTCTGTTCCTCCGGATATTACTTTGTAGCCTCTATCCATAAATGATGCTGCCATAGCAGTTGCGTTCTTCTGAACCTGAGTCTGGTATAATTTGAACTCCGGTTGCAGCGCTTCGAAGAATGAGACAGCCTTTGCTGCAATACAGTGCTCCAGTGGTCCACCCTGAATTCCGGGGAATACACTTGAGTTAATAACTGCCGACATCATCTTTGCCTCTCCTTTTGGAGTTAGAATTCCGAATGGGTTCTCAAAATCCTTCCCAATAAGAATAATTCCACCACGAGGACCTCTGAGTGTTTTATGTGTTGTTGAGGTTACAATATGTGCATATTTAACCGGATTCTTAAGCAGGCCTGCTGCTATAAGTCCAGCCGGATGAGCCATATCAACCATAAACAGAGCCCCAATTTTATCTGCAATAGCTCTCATTCTCTCCCAATCCCACTCTCTGGAATAGGCAGAAGCTCCACCGATAA
>CAZCXB010000322.1:0-1591 GCA_964502485.1 uncultured Muribaculaceae bacterium
GAAATAGAGAAAAAACAGATTCAGTTTATGAAAAAGAGGCAAATATTGATTATTGTAATCTCACTCTTCTGCTCGCAGAGATCATTTGCAAGCGTAAGTGACTCCCTTAATGTAACAGACATTGTTGAGAGATCTTTACAAAGAGAGGAGTATTATAACACTTATGCCAAACTACCTTCTATGCTAAGATTTTGGGATAAAGGAGATTTTGCATTGATATCCTCCGGGTTCTCAAGTTCAAAAGGAGATTATACTCATCCTCAATTGCTCTTTTCAAGAAATCTGCTGGAGATAAAAACTGAATCTGTAAAAACTCTCTCCAAAAAGGGGCTGAGGTTTTTCGGTAGCGTTGAGTACACAAATGGCAATGCCACAACAGGTATATGGAACCTCTCCTACAACCTGCCCTCTAACGGCTCTCCTTTCTACTATATGGTAGAGCAGGAGGGGACCTGGAAAACACAATCGTATGACTTTAATGTTGCGATACAAAAAAGTCTGTCAAACAGATTAAGTGCGGGAGTTGCCCTCAAATATCTTGGAGACCTCAATTTCCGCACTTTTGACACTAGAAATGAGAGCTATACGCTTGATATGCAAATTCTTCCCTCCATTACGCTGAGTTTTGGAGAGAAGAGCTTTGCAACAATGGGGCTATTTTTCAACAGAGTGAAAAACGAGTCGGCCATACGTAATAAATATCAACACGGAACGGAACCGGAAAGATATCATCTCTTTCTAAACGAGGGGCTTGGAACCTGGGATAACTCACCGTCCCAGATGCGAACTATAGATGCCAGATATGGGGCAGTAGCTTCACTCAGGCATATAAAGGGGAGTAAGATTATGGATTTTATCTACTCTATCTATTTTGCAGATGAAGATTGGTTACTTAAATCTGTCTCTACGCTGCAGGATAGAAAAGAGAACATTGCGAGATACTCATATCTATGCCAGGATTTTGCAGTGAGATTCAGAGACAATAGAGAGAACGGGAGCTGGATTTCAAATCTCGATGTAAAAAACATCCTGGGAACAGGGGCTGTTTATAAAGAGACAGCAGGGCTCTTCCAGGACAACTATGAACTTTTTAAAGTAAAGGCAAATCTTTACCTGGCTTTTCTAAAGGAGAGATCTCTTCTTAGAAGGGTATCTGCAAACATAAACTTTGACAACACCGGCCAAAACGATTTTAATTACGGCCACACTATAGATTACAATAATCTGGAGGGGACACTCTCTGCAGATCTTACTCTGGGTAGTATAGAGCGAGTGAACTTTATCATTGGGGGATTTGGTTCCTACAAGATGAATATCTCCGGCAAACATAATCCAATGGCGGCTTCTGAGAACTTTTACAACACTCAGATTGCTATACCGGCGTTTGCATATCTCACTTCCGGTTTTTACAGAGTGGGGCTGGTTCTTGGCACCGAGTTCAATACAAGAAGATCTCAACGAGTGGAGTTAAACTTAAAGGGAGATTTTATTAAACCTGTATCGATCTCAAATTACGAAAGCCTTGCCTCCTTTACATTGGAAGATAATTATATGAACATATCGGTTAATCTGGTGTTCAATTTCTAATAAC
>CAZCXB010000323.1:0-1569 GCA_964502485.1 uncultured Muribaculaceae bacterium
CTATAATTTATTTGTACTCCTTAATCTCTCGGCAGATCTTCTGGCATACTCTGCATCTCTCACCAGCACTGCCTGTTTTCCTTCAAAGTATTTTGCAACCCTCTCTTTTTGTTCCGGAGTGAGACTCCTGTTTTCGGAAAAAGATTTCTCTATCATCTCCAAATCAAGTGGTGTTCCTCTGGATATTGTGCGGTAATCCAACATTTTAAATAGCTCTTCCATCTGATTACTCTCTTTAAGTGCAGCCATTTTTATGAGATATCCCATGCCAAAATCCCCTGAGAAGAGAGCGTTTGAGCAAACAAGATTCCTTTCGTATGCAGGTAGCAACTCCTGAGGAAGATTTCCTGAGATGAATCGCATAAAGAAGACCTTGAATGTTTTAAGCAGATGGTCGTCTATCTTAGATTTTGTTATAAATTTTTCTGCTTCAAATCTATTTGTGATAACATATTTGAAGATATCGCTGTTTGAATTACTCAATGCCCCTACAGGCGAGGTTAATGCTACCCAGATTGCCTCACTATATTTTTCGTTAGGCTTTAGAGAGAAGAAGACCTCATTAATAAACGCGTTAAGATCACTATTCTTATATGCACTCCTTAGTGAATTTATGTAGTTATACAGATTTTCAGAAGAGCTCTCCCTAACATAAGCCTCATACTTAGCTTTTGGAGAGTTTGACGGATCCATCGCAATCTTAACCTTCTCAATAAAGCTCTCGGCTTTATCACTACCTATCACCCTGTTAATCTCGTTGCCCTCCGAGTCCAGTATTAGAAATGTAGGATAGACCGAAACCGAGTATCTCTTTGCAATCTCAAGACCCTCCCCCTTCTCCATATCAAACTTTATATTAATAAAATTTGCATTGAAGAAAGTCCCGCAGATCTCCTGAGGAAACACATTGTTTGTCATATCCTTGCACGGGCCACACCAGGATGTATAGCAATCCATAAATATCAGGTTGGGACCCTTTTTACTCTCTTTTGCCTTTTTCAATGCCTCTTGAAGTGTAATTTCCTGAAATACTACACCTTTACCCTGAGAGTACACCCCGAAAGTAATTAGTAAAAAAAATGTAAATGCAATTGCTCTTTTCATAAGATTATTTTAATTGATTACCTCTCTCAATTGTCTCGCTTATCATCAGCTCCAGAACCCTTTCGTTATTGCCGTCGGTTCTGAAGTTCTTGAAGATTATCCGGCCTTGCTGATCAAGAAGATAATTTGTTGGCGCACCTGGTGCCGGCAGGTTTCCGCGTTTATCCGGCTCATCTCTCAACGGAATAAAGCTGTATCCGCTCGACTTCATGAATGGGATTACATAGTCATCCTGCTCGTGAACAATATTAATTCCCAGATACACCACCTCATCAATGCTGAATTTTCTGATAACATTTTCGAAATGAGGAAACTCTCCGCGACATGGTCCGCAACCGGGAAACCAGTAGGTAAACAAAATCACCTTACCCTTGAAATCTTCCAGTTTTGCTCTCTCCGGCTTGAAATAGTGCTCAAGTGAAAACGGAGTTGCAGCAACAGCAGCAGCATCCCTTATCTGCCAAA
>CAZCXB010000324.1:0-1560 GCA_964502485.1 uncultured Muribaculaceae bacterium
GCTACATTAACAACGCCTGAAAAACGTAGGGAGATACTGAAAGCATTACGTCTTCTGGAATCTTTACTACAACAAGCTGTTACAGAGTATAGTAAGTCGTACAAGTTTTATTACAGCTGCTGTATGGACAAGGTATTCAAACCGATAGCCCTTGAAATGTATAAAAAGCTTCCAGATTACTTTGAAGAATTAACACAACTTACTACTTAATGCGGAGGTTGGTATGTTTACAGTGGGTTCCAAAGTTAAAGTAGCTATCAGTGATGTGTTACATGGAGTGGGGCCATGTACTGGTAGTACCGGATATGTTGGTAGGATGTCCAGAATTTTTTTACCTACCTTCGGTTACATACAAGAGTTTACAATATTCTTTGATATGTTTGGCAAAAAAGGGCCGGGCTCTCGTTGTGAAAGGAAACGAGTCCTAAACATCATACCTTTTGCTGGAACACCAGAAAAGTGTGCAAAAGTCATACAGACTCAAGGTAAAGAAATTGACAAATTAATAACAGTAACAACAGATAGGGAAGACGCGGCAGGCTCACCAAAGGTATTGTTAGTTCCAGCTAAACAAACTAACCTGGCCGCAGCCAGTGCCCTTGAGCAAATATGCTGGTTAAAAAGCGTTTTGTATGCTGAGGAAAATAAATACTTTGTGCTTGACTGGTTATCGAGAGAAAAGGGGCCGGTGGTAATAGCAGACAACGACCTATTTAAAAATTTCAATGACTTTATGATGTTAACACGAAACAGTCAGATACAGTTGTTACAAGAAAAGTTCCCACAGATGCTGAGAGCATATCGAATGGTAATAGCCACATCTGAAGTAGAGACACCTATACAATTAAAGGAGGTTAACCAAGAAGGACAAATTCTAAACAAGCTTCAGAGAAACGGTTTGTTATTAAAATCATCTCTCGATGAGATAACCTATAGGGGGATGCTATTACAGTTTTGTTGTAGCCCACAAATATATAAGTATATTAAGGATACTACACGTAATTCAACAACGGTAAGTGGTCGCAGCACAGGTAAAATCATTAAAGAAGTAGATCAGTGGAAAGAAGCTTTAGATACGTTGAATTGATAAACAACAATAATTTCCAATAATTTACATTGTGGAGGTAGTCTTTCGTGATAGAACTGATAAATAAAAGGGTTGCGGACATCACAGGTACTTTTGCTTCAAGCTTAAGAAATGGAATGTTAAACAATATCGGTTCCAAGGTACTTGAAACCGGCGCTGGATTTAAACACGAAGTACTTGACAACACTTTATGGTTATATATAACCGATATGGAAGGTGGTGTTCATTCTGTCGATGTTCCCCTCCCTTTCATAGAAAGTGGGGTGCTGTTAGTAAAACACAATGATGTTAAACGCAGCGTATGTAACTATCTCTTGGAACCGTCTGGAGAGATTGTTGATTATTTGAGTGTTGTTTCCAAGATAATCTTCGAAGTATGTCCTGATTTTACACCGGAATATCTGCAAAAACAAGTGCCGTTCATATATCAATTGGCAACCGGTATAAAATGGGGCACCATTGCTATCACCATC
>CAZCXB010000325.1:0-1556 GCA_964502485.1 uncultured Muribaculaceae bacterium
TGCATATTTCTTAAATGCGGGAAGGTGTTGAAAGCCGGGAGAGTCAGAAGACCTGCCTTTTACGCACAATGTAGCTTTCGGGTGAAAGGCTAAAGACTATATTACATTTCAATTTTGTAATTACTCTACTCTTATCCCGCCGGTTACCATTTATTAATTATTAATCTTTTATTAAAATGAATGGTCAACTATCATTTAATCAAATTGTAAAACGCAACGGAGAGATTGCATCATTTGACATTGAAAAAATTGAGCACGCAATTTTTAAAGCAATGCGATCTGTCGGAAAACCCAACAGGCAGAGAGCTCGGGAACTTAGTGTGAATGTTATTAAAAAAATGGAGGAGATTAATCAGGACACTATTCCGGGAGTAGAACAGATTCAAGATGTTGTGGAGAGAGTTCTCTTCGAAAATGAGGATTTTGAAACGGTTAAATCTTATATGCTCTATCGCAGACAGAGGGAGCAGTCAAGAGATGCAAAAGAGCTCTTTGGAAACATTGATGCTGTAGATAATTACCTTGTTATGAGCGACTGGAGGATAAAAGAGAGCGCAAACTCCTTGTATTCACTTCAAGGCCTTAATCAGCACATATCTACACTAATAACGTCACAGTACTGGTTAAACAAACTATATCCGGAGAGTATTGCATCAGCACACCGCGATGGACATTTACATATTCACGATCTTGGATTTTTAAGTGTATATTGTGTTGGATGGGATCTTAAAGATTTGCTTATATCCGGTTTTAAGGGAGTTACAGGAAAAAGTGTAAGTAAGCCGGCAAAACACTTCAGAACGGCACTTGGGCAGATAGTTAATTTTTTTTATACGATGCAGGGCGAAGCAGCAGGTGCACAGGCTTTTTCAAATTTTGATACACTTTTGGCTCCATTTATCCGTTACGATAACCTTACTTATAAACAGGTTAAACAATCACTTCAGGAGTTCCTATTTAATATTAATACACCAACAAGAGTTGGATTCCAAACCCCTTTTACCAATATTACAATGGATCTTAATATCCCGGAATTTCTGAAAAACGAACAAGTTGTACACGGGGGTGAGTTAAAAACGGATCTTTATGGTGATTTCGGAAAAGAGATGACCATTCTAAATAAAGCATTTACTGAGGTGATGCTGGAGGGTGATGCCAATGGTAACCCATTCTCTTTTCCAATCCCTACTTACAATATTACTAAAGATTTTGAGTGGGGAAAAGAGGACTACAAAGGGATTTGGGAGATGACAGCAAAATATGGAATCCCCTATTTTTCTAATTTTGTCAATTCCGATATGAAACCCGATGATGTTAGGAGTATGTGCTGTCGCTTAAGATTAGACAAAAGAGAGCTTAATAGAAGGGGCGGGGGACTTTTTGCATCTAATCCTCTTACAGGATCGGTTGGAGTAGTTACAATAAATTTTGCAAGATTGGGTTATGAGGCAAAATCGGAAGATAATTTCTTTCAAAGGCTTAAAAGCATTATGGTTACAGCCAAAGATAGCCTTGAGATAAAACGTAAAACAATAGAAAATTATACTATACAGGGG
>CAZCXB010000326.1:0-1543 GCA_964502485.1 uncultured Muribaculaceae bacterium
CTCCGTTCACTCCGGGATGACTACAAATGAGGTAGATGCTGCACTGGATAACGCAATTTTCGGAAACTATAAGTTTCTCTATCTATCTCCCGAGAGGGCAAGAACGGAGATTTTCAGAGTTAGGGCAGCAAAGATGAACATATCCTTCATTGTTGTTGACGAGGCTCACTGCATTTCTCAGTGGGGCTATGATTTCAGACCGGAGTATCTCCTTATCAAGGACATACTTGAGGTAACCGGTCCACTTCCAATTGTTGCACTTACTGCAACTGCCACACCAGAAGTTGCAAAAGATATAATGGATAAGCTCTCTTTTAGAGAACCGAATCTTATCAAAGGAAGATTCGAGAGAGAGAACCTTTCCTATGTTGTTAGACACAGCGAAGATAAAAACGGACAACTGCTAAAAATAGTCAGATCCGTAAAGGGCTCCTCAATAGTTTATGTAAGAGAGAGAAGGCGTGCAGAGGAGGTATCAGCATTTCTTAGATCACAGGGTATCTCTGCAGATTCCTACCACGCCGGCTTCTCTTCAAAACTCAGGACAAGCAAACAGGATGAGTGGCACAACGGTATTACATCTGTGATTGTATCTACAAACGCCTTTGGAATGGGAATTGATAAGGGGGATGTGAGATTTGTCTGCCATTTTGATATTCCGGAATCTATTGAGGCATACTTTCAGGAGGCAGGAAGAGCTGGAAGAGACGGCATAAGATCATATGCGATTCTTTTGTGGAATAGTAATGACGTTAGACGACTGAGGCAAATTGCCTCAATCACTTTCCCGGAGATAGATTTTCTCAAGGATATCTACCAGAAGCTATACCGATATTTCGACTACTCTTACGGTTCGGGCAAAGGGGAGTCGGTAAGATTCAACCTGCTTGAGTTCGCTTCTAAATACAAATTACACACTTCAACTATCTATTACGCTATAAAATATCTTGAAAGTTGTGGATATGTTAAACTTACAGAAGAGCTGGATAACCCTTCAAGAATAATGTTTCTTGTAAACAGAGACGAACTATATGCTATTCAACTCAAGAACGAATCTCTGGACTCTTTTATAAAATCACTTTTAAGGTTATATGAGGGTCTCTTTAGTGGATATCTCTCGATTGATGAGGAGTATATTGCACGGGTGACCAGAAATAGCAGAGCAGCTGTGGTCTCAATGCTAATTAAGTTATCGAGAATGGGTGTGATTGGTTATATCCCGGGAGCCAGATCGCCTCTGCTAATTTTCCTGGAGGAGAGGCTTGAGGAGAAAGGGTTATATATATCTGAAAGTGAGTATCAAAAGAGAAAAGATGCGTTTGTAAATAGAACTGAGGCAGTTATTGAGTATGTCAATGAGGAGTCTTTGTGCCGTTCACGTTATCTTACATCCTATTTTGGGCAGAGTGAGGGCTATGATTGCGGTATCTGTGATATTTGTATCGGGAAAAGAGCTGTGAGAGAGGGAAAATATTATCTTCAGGAGATAGAGAGAAGGCTGATTGAGATTTTGATGGAGTCACCCAGATCAATGGAAGAGATA
>CAZCXB010000327.1:0-1533 GCA_964502485.1 uncultured Muribaculaceae bacterium
ATATAAAACTGACATTCGGGACCTTGATTTAAACTGTCGGAAAAAAGATATATCTTGCGCGCCGGTTTTATCAATATAGAATTTATTAATGATCTCAATAGACGGACTTTGTGTCGAATTCAGCGGGACCTCGCTTTTTAATAATATCTCGTTTGTAATTAATACAAAAGAGAGAATAGCACTTATGGGTAAAAATGGTGCAGGCAAATCTACCCTGCTTAAGATTCTTGCAGGAGTAAAAACCCCCTCGAGGGGTGTGATCTCTTACCCGCCTGACTCTGTTATTGCATATCTGCCCCAACACCTGATGACTCAGGACTCCAAGACCGTTTTTGATGAGACCTCCCTTGCTTTTGCTCATCTGCATGAGACCGAAAGAAGAATTGAGGAGCTTAATCTGGAACTTCAACAAAGAACAGATTATGACTCACAAGAGTATTATAATATCATTGAAGAACTCACAACTGTTAGTGAGAAGTACTACGCTATTGATGCTACAAATTATCAGGAGGATGTAGAGAAGGTGTTACTTGGTCTGGGTTTTAGACGTGAGGATTTGCATAGGCAGACAAGTGAATTCAGTGGGGGATGGAGGATGAGGATTGAACTTGCAAAGATTCTCTTGAGAAAACCCGATTTAATACTGCTTGATGAGCCAACAAATCATCTCGATATTGAATCTATTATGTGGCTTGAGGAGTTCCTTGTTAATCAAAATGGTGGTGTAGTCCTGATCTCTCACGATAAATCATTTGTCGATAGGGTTACAAACAGGACTATAGAGTTGACAATGGGGAGGATATATGACTATAAGGTAAACTATTCTCACTATCTGGAGCTCCGGAAGGAGAGGAGAGAGCAGCAACAGAGAGCGTATGATGAGCAGCAGAAGGTTATCTCTGACACAAAAGAGTTTATCGAAAGATTTAAGGGTACCTATTCAAAGACCAATCAGGTGCAATCAAGGGTAAAGATGTTGGAAAAGATGGATATTCTTGAGGTGGATGAGGTTGATAACTCTGCTTTAAGATTGAAATTCCCCCCCTCTCCACGTTCGGGCAATTTTCCTGTTATTGCAGAGGGTGCCGGAAAAGATTACTCCGGGAAGGTTGTCTTTGCAAATGCCTCTTTTACAATTCATAGAGGTGACAAGGTTGCATTTGTCGGTAAAAATGGTGAGGGGAAATCTACTCTTGTCAAGTGTATTATGAAGGAGATCGATTTTCAGGGGCGAGTTACAATAGGACACAATGTACAAATAGGTTATTTTGCACAAAATCAAGCCTCTCTACTTGACGAAGAGCTGACGGTTTTTCAGACTATAGATGACGCAGCTACAGGAGAGATCAGGAGTAAAATCAGAGATCTTCTTGGTGCATTTATGTTTGGTAAGGAGGAGTCTGATAAAAAAGTAAAGGTACTCTCTGGAGGGGAGAGAACCAGGCTTGCAATGGTAAAACTTCTGCTGATGCCGGTGAATTTGCTAATTTTGGATGAACCTACAAATCATCTTGATATAAGGTCAAAAGACAT
>CAZCXB010000328.1:0-1510 GCA_964502485.1 uncultured Muribaculaceae bacterium
ATGGGATATTTATTAAATAAATGATTGAACGAGCTGCAAAATTAAGAATATTCTAATATAATTACTCCCTTCGGGGCTATATAATTAACAATTTAAAACCACTATTTGTGATATTACTAGAATCTCCCCAAGAATGGAGTGATTATGAGCTGATTGATTCAGGGGATTTTGAAAAGCTCGAAAGATTTGGTCTATATTTTCTCATCAGACCGGAACCAAAAGCGCTGTGGGGCAAACAACTGACAGATAAAGAGTGGCTTGCAATGGCTCATACTAAGTTCTCTACAGGAGCGGGTTTTGGCAAATCCGGTAAAGAGGATTCAGGTATCTGGCATCAACTAAAAAAAATGCCTGAACAGTGGGTTGTAGGTTACAGAAAAGATGGTCTTGACTTTAGTATGCGCTTGGGTCTTACTGCATTCAAGCACGTGGGAATCTTTCCGGAGCAGGCCCCGAACTGGGACTTTATCTACCGAGAGTGTGTGAATATATCGGCAGATAACTCCAAGAGAGGTTTGGCAAAACCTAAAGTGCTGAATCTCTTCGCCTACACAGGTGCTGCTTCGCTGGCGGCGAGATGTGCCGGTGCAGATGTTACTCACCTTGATTCTGTAAGACAGGTTGTTAGTTGGGCGCGTAACAATATGGAATTCAGTAAGCAAGAGAATATAAGATGGGTTATTGAGGATGCGCTTAAGTTTGTTAAACGTGAGGCAAGAAGAGGAAATCTTTATCAGGGGATTATTATGGACCCTCCTGCATATGGACACGGTCCTGATGGCGAGAAGTGGAAGCTTGATGAGCTACTTTTTGAGATGATGAAGGAGGTTTCAACGATCCTTGCTCCCGAAAACAGCTTTCTTGTGCTAAACCTATACTCGAATGGCTATTCGGCTCTGCTGTCGGAGACAATTGTTAAAAGCTCTTTTAATCTTCAAGCCTCCCCTCCTAAAAGCTATGAACTCTCCTATGGCGAGCTTTTCTTACAGGATAAATTTGGCAAGTCTTTGCCTTTAAGCGTTTTTACAAGATTGAAACGGTAGTTTCAGATTTAAAAAAAGTAATATTCATAAGATACTTTAGTTTCATAGATAGTTTAATTTCTAAGATATAGATATGATTTCCATTCCGCAATTTTTGATGGCTCCCCTTGCAATCACTTGGGGACCCGCTCCCGAGATCTTCTCAATCGGCCCGATACATGTGAGGTATTACAGCGTTCTTTTTGTATCCGGGTTTATAATCGGATACTACATCTTTATGCGTTTTTTCAAGCGAGAGGGGTTGCCGGTAGAGATTCTGGATACACTGCTTTACACTTTGTTAGGGTCGGCTGTAGTTGGAGCAAGGCTGGGTCACTGCCTCTTCTATGAGCCGGAGTACTATCTCTCCAGACCATGGGAGATTTTTATGGTATGGGAGGGTGGACTTGCCAGCCACGGAGGCGCAATTGCAATTCTTATCGCTCTCTGGTACTATGCTCGCAAATATGGGCGCAGATACAATTTTG